>NZ_JACCQQ010000033.1:0-37761 GCF_014268345.1 Pseudomonas sp. SWRI18 | reverse complement strand
GTCGATACATCATCAACTGATACGCCGCCTTCGCGAGCAAGCCCGCTCCCACAGTTTAAATTGTGTTGCTTGCGGATTACTCGGCATCCAGATGCATCGGCGTGACTACCCGACCATCTTTTTCAGCTTGCCCCAACTGCGCATCAATGAAGTACACCCGGTCATCCTCCAACTGCCCTTTATCCACCAGATAATCCTTGATGGTGCTGGCGCGGTCCTGGCCCAGTTGGCGCAGTAACACATCACTGGCGCTCCAGAATTTGATCACGCCGTCACGAAGCCTCGCACTGCGTTCGTCGCTGCTCAGGTCCTTCCACTCGGCCGGCGGTTGTTGTTTCAGGCGGGTGCGGTAGATGCCTTCGAGCAAGGGCGCCTTTTCTTTTTCGGGTACGACAAGCAGGGAAGCCTGGGCGGGCACCTTGTCGCCACGTCGCTGGAGGATCTTGTAGTAGTTGTATTGGTATTCACGTTCCAGTCGCTGTGCAGCGAGGAATGGGCCATCGCTGCTGGCGGCGGCAGTGCCTTCGATTTCCAGGCGCAGCGCAGGGCGTTCTTTCAGGGCCTTGGCCAGGGTGTTCAAGGCGCCCTCGGCGTCCTTGTTCAACTCGCTGGATCCTGCGGCGAACGACACATTACCGAGGTCTTCCGAGCCCCCGCCGGTCACCAGCCCGCCGATAAATTTGAAGGGCGCCGTTGCCGCGCGCAGCACCAGGTTACGCAGGGTCTGCCAAACAATCGGCATCACGCTGAATTGCGGGTTGTTCAGATCGCCTGTCACCGGCAATTCGATGGTGATCTTGCCATTTGTATCCTTGAGCAGCGCGACCGCCAGGCGAATTGGAAGGTCCACCGCATCGGCGCTGTCGACTTTCTCACCCAGTTGCAATTGCTCGACCACCACTTTGTTTTCGGCCTTCAACTGGCCCTTGGTGATCACATAGTGCAGGTCGAGGTTCAGGCGCCCCTTGCGGATACGGAACCCGGCGAACTTGCCGGAATAGGGGGTCAGGGTGGTCAGTTCGACACGTTTGAAACTGGTGGCAATGTCCAGCGCCGCCATGGGATCAAACGGGTTCACGCTGCCTTTGATGGTAACCGGCGCATAGCGGTCGACCTTGCCCTTGATATCAACGCTGGCCGGTTTGGCCTGGCGGCTGTCAATCGTGCCGATCTGCCCGTTGAGCTGTTGAATGGCGGTGGCGAAGTTTGGTGTAAGGCTGAAGTCGGCAAAGTTGGCCGAACCGTCGTTGATCGCGATCTGCCCGATACGGATGCCCAGGGGCTTTTCCTTGCTGGCAGGCTTGGCGCTTTTGTCGGCCGGTTGAGGGATCAACAGGTCATCGACGTTGGTGGTACGGTCATCGTTGATCATGAAGCGCGCATAGGGCTGCAGCAGGTTGACCTTGTCGATCGACAGGCTATCGCCGTGCTGGTAGTTGACGCCTTCGAGCACCAGTCGCTGCCATTTGACGAAGTCGCGGGTCTTGAGGGTGTCCAGCGTATGCAACTGGTCGACCTGCGCCCGCCCCGTGATCTGCAGCTTCAAGGGATCAGTGCTTTTCAGGTCGACATCGAGATTGCTGCCGAGCATGCCGCTGCGCAGTTCCAGGCGGATAAAGGGGCTGATATAGGACTGGGCAACCCGCAAGTCGATGTCCTGGGTATTTACCTTCAGCTTGGCGCTGACCGGGTTGAGGTTGACCGTGCCGCTCGCCTGGAGCTTGCCTTGCTTGCCCAGGCCCGTGTCGACCTTCAAGGTGAACGGGCTCTGGTTGAGGCTATCGAAATTCTGCACATCGACATTCAACGGGCCCAGTTCCAGCGCGACCGCAGGCTTGGCCCGGCGGTCTGCCAGGTGCACTTGATAGTTACGCAGTTGCACGTCCTTGAGCAGTACTTGCCAGGGCTTGCTGGGTGCGGCGGGTTCGGCTTTTGGCGAGTCGGCAGTGGCCGGCGCAGTGGCGAGCTCCGGCGCCTTGGCGGGTTTGCCGGGTTGGCTGGCGAACAGTTTTTGCCAGTCCAATTGGCCGTCGGCCTCAAGGGCCGCCCAGGTTTCCAGTTTGTTGCTGCGGATCTTGCCGACCACCACCTGCTGCTTGGCCAAGTCAACGGTGGTCTCGCTGACATCCAGGCGTTCCAGGCGTACCAATGGACGACCGTCCGGTGCCTTCATGGCAAAGGGCGCAATGCTGGCGGCGGTGTTGGTCAGGTTCAGCTCGGTCTCTTTGGCCAGGCTGAACTTATATTCGGTGCTGAAGTTGAGCACGCCATCTTCCAGCACCAGGGGCAGCGCGTCGCGTACATAGGGCCACCAGGCTTTCATCTTGCCATCGGTGACCTTCAAGGTGCCTTCGGAGGTGATCGGCACCAGGCTGAAGTTGCCTTTCCAGTCGATCTGCCCGCCTTCAGGCCCGGCTGCCACCAGCGTCATGTCGGCATTGTCTTCCGGCAGGGTACTGAGGTTTTTCAGTTCGAAGTCGAGGGTGTCATAAAGGAATTCGATAGGCTCGCTCGGGCGCAAGTCCTGGAAGTGCACATAACCGCCCGCCAGCTTGATGCTGTCGATACGCAACGGAAACGGTTTGGCATCAGGATCGGCAGGGGTTGGCTCGCTGGGTGGCAGCTTGAACAGCTGCGCCAGGTTCAGCTGGCCGGACTTGTTGAACAGCAGCTCGGTCTTGGGCTTGTCCAGTTGTACGTCAGCCAGGTGCAGGGCGCGGGTCCAGAGACTGTCGATCTGCAGGTTGGCGTAGAGACGCTCGAAACCCACCTGTTCCTTGCCGGGCTCACCGATTTTCAGCCCCCATGCCGTCACTTCCAGGCTGAACGGGTTTAGCTCGATCCGCTCGATCCGCGCCGGCACCGTGGCGTAATTGGCCAGTTGCTGGTTGGCAATGCGAAGCGCGATACCGGGGAGAATCAAAAAGCCCAGCAGGCTGTACAGGGCAAGGGCAGTCAACAAAGCGCCAGCGGCGCGGATCAATCCTTTGGGCATGGGGCGGCGCCATCTATGTCAAACAGGAGTGCCTTGGAGTATGGCACGGCTTTTCGGTTCCGAAGCGCTGGGCCTTTGGGAAACCTCTTACAGCTGAAGTATCAAGGTTTTCAACGGAGGCTGTTGATCCTGCGAGGGAAAGTCCGCGCCAGGCGTCATGATTTCCCAGTTACGCACCGGGCGCCCGGCTTTTTCCGCACAGCGCAGCACCTGCTCACGCCAATCCTGCATGCTGACTTTCGCCAGGTTGTTGCAGCAGATCAGCACACCATTGTCGGCGGTGGCGAGCAGCGCTGGCTTGAGCAGGCTCTGGTAGTCGCGCAGCAGGTCGACGGTGCCGAACGCGCTCTTGGCCCAGGCCGGAGGGTCGAGCAGCACCAGGTCGTATTGGCGTTGCTCCAGGCGTGGATAACTGGGCAGCTTTTGCCCGCGCCGCTGGGTGATCGGCAGACCGGCCAGTTGGCGGATCGCCGGAAAGTAGTCGGACTGCACGAATTGCATGGTCGGCAACTGCGGGTTCAGCAGGCCATTTTCGCGGCCGACCGCCAGGTTGCCCTCGGCAAAATCCAGGTTGCATACCTCGCGGGCACCCCCGGCGGCGGCGCTCAGGCCCACGCCGCAGGTGTAGGCGAACAGGTTCAGCACGCTTTTGCCGGCGCTGTGGGCCTTGACCCAGCCCCGCGTGCTACGCAGGTCCAGAAAGAGAAGCGGGTCTTGCCCCGCATGCCGCCCGCGCACGCGGTAATTGAGGCCCCATTCGTGGCCAACAAGATCGTCCAGTGCGGCGGGTTCGGCGCGGTATACCGTGTCTTCGCGGTCGATGCGCGAATTGCCACGGGAGCGGTCGTTGTACACCAGCAGCAGTTCCAGGCCCAAATGCTGGCTGACCTGCTGATGCAGGGCCAGCAGGTCTGCGCTTTCCAGGGCATTGTGGAAGCTCTGCACCAGTAATTGCCGGCCATAGCGGTCGATGGTCAGGCCGCCGGCGCCTTCCTGGCTGCCATGGAACAGCCGGTAGCAGTCGGTGCCCTGGGCGTGCAATTCGCCGATCAGGTCTTGGCGATGGTCGAGGGCGGCGCGCAGCGCCTGATTCAGGGAAGACATGGAGCGCGCCTGGCTAAGTAATGGATGGCAATGAGGGCGCGGAGTTTAACAGCTATGCGCCGTCGCCTACATCAACCCCATCCGCCGATGGGCGCGTTGCACCGAACCGTTGCGCATCGCCCAACGCAGCATCGGCGCACTGCGCTTGACCCCGGCACGGACCATCTGGCGCTGCAGCGGGCTCTGGTGTTGCTGGAGCATGGCGCTGGCCCAATCCGGCAGCAGGTCGAGCCCGGCCTGCATCATCAAACTGCCGAAGGGTTTGGCCAGCAGGCTGGGGGCGGGCGCATTGAGCAGCAAACGCAGCACTTCGCGGCTTCGGTCGTCGCACAGCAATTGCGGGCGGATGCGGGCCATGTAATCCGACATTTCCTGGCGAGAACGCGGAACATTCAGCGCGCCCAGGCGTTCCGCCACCAACGCAATTTCACTGTAGTAGCGGTCCTGGTCCGGACCCGAAAGGTGCTGGTTACGGTAGCGCAAATGCGCGGCCAGGAAGTTGCTGACTTCCGCCACATGCACCCAGGTCAGCAGGTCCGGGTCGCTGGCTGCATAAGGCCGCCCGTCCGGCGCATGCCCCACCACCTGCAGGTGAATGGTGCGGACTTTTTCGATCAGCCATTCGGCGTCTTTGCGCGAGCCAAAGGTGGTACCCGAGATGAACTGCGAGGTACGCCGCAAGCGCCCGAGCATGTCCTGGCGAAAATTCGAATGGTCCCACACGCCGGCCAGGGCCAATGGGTGCAAGGCTTGCAGCATCAAGGCACTGATGCCGCCAATGAGCATGCTGCTGAAATCACCATGGACTTGCCAGCTCACCGAGTCCGGCCCGAACAGGCCCGGGTCGCCCTTGGGGTTTTCCAGGTCCAGCTGGCCCAGCGCCAGGCCGGTCAGGCTCAGCAACTGGGTTTCGATACGGCTGCGGATAAATTCCATGGCGACTCAGGGGTTCCTATCGGTTCAGGCGTTTGTCGATCAGGCCTTCTACAACGCTGGGGTCGGCCAGCGTCGAAGTATCACCGAGGCTGTCGAGTTCGTTGCAGGCGATCTTGCGCAAAATCCTGCGCATGATCTTGCCGGAACGGGTTTTCGGCAAGGCCGGTGCCCATTGGATCAGTTCCGGCTTGGCAAAGCTGCCGATTTCCTTGCTGACCAATTCCAGCAGATGCTTTTTCAGCGCGTCGCTGGGCTCTACGCCATTCATGGGGGTGACAAAGGCATAGATGCCCTGGCCTTTGACGTCATGGGGATAGCCCACCACGGCGGCTTCGGCCACTTGGTCGTGCAACACCAGGGCACTTTCCACCTCGGCGGTGCCGATGCGGTGGCCGGAGACGTTGATCACATCGTCGATGCGCCCGGTGATCCAGTAATCGCCGTCCTCATCTCGCCGCGCGCCGTCACCGGTCAAGTAATAACCGGGGTAGGGTTTGAAATAGGTGTCGACCATGCGCTGCGGATCGCCATACACGCTGCGGATTTGCCCCGGCCAACTGGCCTTGATCGCCAGCACGCCGCTGCCGGCGCCACTGATTTCCTTGCCTTGCTCGTCGAGCAATACCGGCTGCACGCCGAACATCGGCCGGGTTGCGCAGCCGGGCTTGATCCGCTGGGCGCTCACCAATGGGCTGAGCATGATGCCGCCGGTCTCGGTCTGCCACCAGGTGTCCACGATCGGGCAGCGCTGTTCGCCGACTGCATTGAAGTACCAGTCCCAGGCTTCCGGGTTGATCGGCTCGCCCACGCTGCCGAGCAAGCGCAGGCTGGCGCGGGACGTGTTTTCCAGTGGGCCATGGCCCTCACGCATCAACGCGCGCAAGGCGGTGGGCGCGGTGTAGAAGATATTGACCTTGTGCTTGTCGATCACCTGCCAGAAGCGCGAGCTGTCCGGGTAGCTCGGCACGCCTTCGAACATCAGCGAGGTCGCGCCATTGGCCAGCGGACCGTACACGATGTAACTGTGACCGGTAACCCAGCCCACGTCGGCGGTGCACCAGAACACTTCGCCGTCGCGGTAGTCGAGTACGTATTTGAACGTCATGGCCGCTTGCAGCAGGTAGCCGCCTGTGGTGTGCAGCACGCCTTTGGGTTTGCCGGTGCTGCCGGAGGTGTAGAGGATGAACAGCGGGTCTTCGGCGTCCATCGGCTCGGGTGGGCAATCGTCGCTGGCGGCGTCGAGGGCCTGTTGATACTTGAGATCGCGGCCTTCGCTCCAATTGACGGTCGCACCGGTGCGTTCAACCACCAGCACCGTACTAACGTCGGGGCAACTGGCCAACGCCTTGTCTATATTCTGTTTCAGTGCCACCGGCTTGCCGCCGCGCACGCCCTCATCGGCGGTGATGACGGTGCGGCAGTCGGCGTCGAGGATCCGGTCGCGCAGGGCATCCGGCGAGAACCCGCCAAATACCACCGAGTGCACCGCGCCAATGCGTGTGCAGGCCAGCATGGCGTAGGCGGCTTCCGGGATCATCGGCATGTAGATGCACACCCGATCGCCTTTTTTCACGCCACGGCTTTTCAGCACATTGGCCAGGCGGCTGACGTTCTGGTGCAGTTGGCGGTAGGTGATGTTGGAGGATTTTGTCGGATCATCGCCTTCCCAGATGAAGGCCGGCTGATCGGCGCGTTGTGCCAGATGGCGGTCGATGCAGTTGTAGCTGACGTTCAACTGCCCGCCGGCAAACCATTGGGCGGCGCCGGTGTGGATGTCTGAGCGATGGACGCTGTGCCAGGGGGTAATCCAGTCGAGAAAGCCCTTGGCCTGTTCAGCCCAGAACGTGTCCGGCTGTTCGATGGATTGGCGGTAGAGGCGCTGATAGTCCTCTTGACTGAGTTGCGCAGCCCGGCGGACGGCATCGGCGGTGGGAAACGTGCTGATATCGAACATGAGCGATCCTTATTCTTGTTTTTGCGACAAGTCATAAAGATGCACCCTGTAAGGGGAGGGTTCAAGGCCAACCTCCAAACGGACGTTGGCCTTGCAAAACCTGGATCAGCCGCGGTGACGACCGCGGAAGTAGTTGATCAGGCCCTGGGTCGACGCATCGTCGGCCACGGTTTCCTCGGCACCGGTCAGGCGGTTGTAGACGCCCTTGCCCAGCTCTTTGCCGAGTTCCACGCCCCATTGGTCGAAGGCGTTGATACCCCAGATCACGCTCTGCACGAACACTTTGTGTTCATACATGGCGACCAGTGCGCCCAAGCGACGCGGGCTGATGCGCTCGACTACAAGGGTGTTGCTCGGCCGGTTGCCCGGGATCACCTTGTGCGGCGCGAGTTTCTGCACGTCTTCTTCCGGGATGCCCTTGTCGCGCAGCTCGGCTTCGGCTTCGCCGCGGGTCTTGCCGAGCATCAATGCCTGGCTCTGGGACAGGCAGTTGGCATACAGCCATTGATGGTGGTCGGACACCGGGTTGAAGCTGACGATCGGCACGATGAAGTCGGCCGGGATCAGTTGGGTCCCCTGGTGCAGCAACTGGTGGTAGGCATGCTGACCGTTGCAGCCCACGCCGCCCCAGATCACCGGGCCGGTATCGGTGCCCACCGGCGTACCGTCCTGGCGCACGCTCTTGCCGTTGGATTCCATGTCCAACTGTTGCAAGTGCTTGGTGATGTTACGCAGGTAGTGGTCGTACGGCAGGATCGCATGGCTCTGCGCACCCCAGAAGTTGCCGTACCACACGCCCAGCAGGCCCAGCAGTACCGGCATGTTCTGTTCGAACGGCGCGTTCTGGAAGTGCTGGTCCATGGTGTAGGCGCCGGACAGCAGTTCCTTGAAGTTGGACATGCCGATGGCCAGGGCGATTGGCAAGCCAATGGCCGACCACAGCGAGTAACGCCCGCCGACCCAGTCCCACATCGGGAAGATGTTCTCTTCGCGGATGCCGAAGGCAACCGCTGCCGCGTTATTGCTCGATACGGCGATGAAGTGCCGGTACAGCTCGGCTTCCGAGCCACCCTGGGCCAGGTACCAGGCGCGGGCGGCCTGGGCGTTCTTCAGGGTTTCCAGGGTGTTGAAGGATTTCGACGAGACGATAAACAGCGTGGTCTCGGCGCGCAGCTTCATGGTCAGTTCGTGGAACTCGCTGCCGTCGATGTTTGCCAGGTAGTGGCAGCGCACGCCTTTGTGGGCATAGGACAGCAGCGCTTCGGAGACCAGCTCCGGGCCGAGGAACGAGCCACCGATACCGATATTCACTACGTCGGTGATCGGCTTCTCGGTGTAGCCACGCCACAGGCCGTCATGGATGCGCCCGACCAGGTCGGTCATCTGGTTCAGCACCTTGTGCACGTCCGGCATGATGTTCACGCCGTTGACCGACAACTTGTCACCCACAGGGCGGCGCAGCGCAGTGTGCAGGGCTGGGCGGTGTTCGGAAGAGTTGACGGGTTCGCCGTTGTACAGCGCGTCGATCGCCGCTTTGAGGTCGACTTCCTTGGCCAGCGCCACCAGCAGGTCACGGGTTTCGCCGGTAATCAGGTTTTTGGAGTAATCGAGGAAAAGTCCGCAGCTGCTCAAGGTGAACTGTGAAAAACGCTGCGGATCGGCATTGAACGCTTCGCGCATGCTGAAATCCTGCATGGCTTGGCGATGTTGATTGAGCGCTTGCCAGGCGGGCAGAGCGGTAACGTCATGAGGAGTGCGGTAGTACGCCATCGCTGCGGGTTTCCTTTTTATTACGGGGACTGCCTTTAGGACACTTCTGGGTCCGGAACGTCCAAATTTTCATCAGGCAATGGGTTCCGGACAGCGCTAACCATAGCGCAGGGCGATTACATTAAACCTAGCGTGTCGATATGTCTTGGCTTTGTCTGCGCTGTGGCCGGTACTTTTTTATACCGGCGCAACGAGAAGAGCAACGAGAACCGCGACGAGAGAGGGTCAGTCGAGGGTCAGGTGCAGGTTGTCGATGAGGCGGGTGGCGCCCAGGTACGCCGCGACCAGGATCACGATATCGCGGTCTTCGGCCGTGGCCGGGCGCAGATGTACGCCCTGGCGTACTTCGAGGTAGTCCAGGCGCAGCCCGGCGGCTTCGATCTGCCCGACCTGCTCGGCGCGCAGCCTGGCAAAGTCACGCTCACCGGCTTTGATCGCCGCGCCAATCTGGCTGAGGCAGCGGTACAGCACTGGCGCGATGGCGCGTTGCTCGTCGGTGAGGTAGCCGTTGCGTGATGACAGCGCGAGGCCGTCGTCGGCGCGCACGGTGGGCTCGCCGATGATCTGGATCGGCATGTTCAGGTCGTGGACCATGGCGCGGATCACCGCCAGCTGCTGATAGTCCTTTTGGCCAAACACCGCCATGTCCGGCTGGACCATGTTGAACAGCTTGCTGACCACCGTCGCCACGCCTTCGAAGTGCCCCGGACGGCTGGCGCCGCACAGGCCTTCAGACAGCTGCGGCACGCTGATACGGGTCTGGCCGGTGGTGCCGCCGGGGTACATTTCCTCGACGGTGGGCGCGAACAGCAGGTTGCAGCCGGCCTGCAGCAGCTTTTCCTGGTCGGCAGCCAAGGTGCGCGGGTATGTGTCCAGGTCTTCGCCGGCGCCGAACTGCAGCGGGTTGACGAAGATGCTGGCGACGACGAAATCCGCCTGCTGGGCAGCCTTGGTCACCAGGGTGGCATGGCCGCTGTGAAGGTTGCCCATGGTGGGCACCAAGCCGATGCGCTTGCCGGCGCTACGGGCATGGGTCACGGCAGCCCGTAGTTCACGTAGGGTTTTAACGGTGTTCATGCGGAGAATCCGTGTTCGGCGCCTGGAAAGGTCACGCCTTTGACTTCAGCCACGTAGGCGCTCAATGCGTCGTGGATACTGGTTTGGCCGGCCATGAAATTCTTCACGAATTTGGGCACGCGGCCGCTGATCGACAGGCCGAGCATGTCGTGCAGCACCAGCACTTGGCCATCGGTGGCCGAACCCGCGCCAATCCCGATCACCGGCACTTTAACGGCCTGGGTGATTTCGGCCGCCAGTTCGCTGGGCACGCATTCGAGCAGGATCATCGCTGCGCCCGCTTGCTCCAGGGCGATGGCGTCGGCACGCATCTGGCGCGCCTGGGCTTCATTGCGGCCTTGTACCTTGTAGCCGCCGAGGAGGTTGACCGACTGCGGCGTCAGGCCCATGTGCGCGCATACCGGCACGCCGCGCTCCGCCAGCAGGCGGATCGATTCGGCCAGCCATACGGCGCCTTCCACTTTGATCATGTGTGCACCGGCTTGCATCAGCTTGCCGGCATTCTGGAACGTCTGTTCGAGTGTGGCGTAACCCATGAACGGCATGTCGGCGATGATGAAGGCGCCATCGTTACCGCGCTTGACGCTGGCGGTGTGGTAGGCAAGTTCATCGGTGGTCACGGGCAGTGTGCTGTCATTCCCTTGAAGCACCATGCCCAGGGAGTCACCCACCAGCAACACTTCGACCCCGGCCTGGCAACTGGCTTGGGCAAAGGTGGCGTCATAGCAGGTCAGCATGGTGATTTTTTCACCTTTGAGCTTGAGGCTCTGCAAGGTGGTCAGGGTAATGTCTGGCATGAAAAGGGTCCTCGTTCAGGCGCTTGGAAACAGCGAGTAACGCGCGTGAGTCTTCGTTTATACAGGCGCACTGTCTTGAGAGCAGTGCTTATAAGGCCTGGATTGCGCCCTTAAGCGCCGGGTTGGCGGCAGCGGGACGCCTATAGTCGTGAGGAGGACACGGGAAGTCAATTGGATGTGTTACCGCATTGTTACGAGGGCGGTGTTACCGCTGTTACTGATGCGATTCAGCAGGTCGTGCGCTGGTTCGGCCCTTACTGAGTATCAAATGTGGGAGCGGGCTTGCTCGCGAATGCGATGTATCAGTCGGTGCATTGGGTAGCTGACCCACCGCTTTCGCGAGCAAGCCCGCTCTCCCACAGGGGGACAGCGTCAGGCAATGGCCAGGCGTTCCAGGCCAGCAAACGGACACGCCGCCAGCAGGTCGCTCAAGTGCTGGCCGTCCGGTAGCAGAAAATCTGCCGGCGCCAGTTCAGCCAACGGGTACAGCACAAACGCCCGCAGGTGCATCTGATAATGCGGCACCTTCAAGCGCGGCTCGTCGATCAGGCGATCCCCGAACAGCAGGATGTCCAGGTCAAGGGTGCGTGGGCCCCAACGCTCAAGGCGTTCGCGGCCCTGATCGTTCTCGATGGCTTGCAGCGCATCCAGCAGCTCCAGGGGCGCAAGGCTGCCGTCCAAGGCGGCAACCGCGTTGGTGTAGCGCGGCTGGCCCGGGAGCAGGGAATCACTTTGATAGAAGGCAGAGACGCCAGCGAGGGTGGTGCCCGGCAATTGCGCCAGTGCCTCGATAGCACTGCGCAATTGCTTGTCCGGGGCCGCCAGGTTACTGCCCATGCCGATGTAGATACGTTCCACGTTTAGTCGCCTGCGGCGCCCGACGCATCAGCGGCGCTGCGTTTGCGTTTGGTGCCACTGCGACGACGCTTCTTCGGCCCCTCACCAACGCCATCGCCTTTGCCGGCGAGGTCGCGAATCATGTCGCGGCGCTCGCTGTCATTGGCGTCCTGGTAGTCGGTCCACCATTCACCGAGGCCGTCAGTCTGCTCGCCGGCGCTTTCACGCAGCAGCAGAAAGTCATAACCGGCGCGGAAACGCGGATTATCGAGCAACAGGTCGGCACGCTTGCCGCTACGGCGCGGCAGGCGCTCCTGCATGTCCCAGATCTCGCGGATCGGCATGGTGAAACGTTTAGGGATTGCAATGCGCTGGCACTGCTCGGCGATCAGCTCATGCGCGGCTTCCTGCATGGCCGGGATCGGCGGCATGCCACGGTCTTGCAGGCGCAATACGCGTTTCGGCAAGGCGGGCCACAGCAGGGCGGCAAACAGGAATGCCGGGGTTACCGGCTTGTTCTGCTTGATGCGCAGGTCCGTGTTGATCAGCGCTTCGCTGATCAGCGTATGGGTATAGGTCGGGTTGTATTCCAGCGCCTCGGCACTGGCCGGGAACAGCGGGTCGAACAATTGCAGGTCGACGAGCATTTCGAAGGTGTCGGCGGCATAGCCCGAAAGGAACAGCTTGAGCACTTCTTCGAACAGGCGCGCCGAGGGAATTTCCCGCAGCATCGGTGCCAGCTCGCGGATCGGCGCAGCGGTGTGCTTCTCGATACCGAAATTCAGCTTGGCGGCAAAACGCACCGCACGCAGCATGCGCACCGGGTCTTCCTGGTAACGCTTGACCGGATCACCGATCAGGCGGATCAGATGGTTGCGAATATCGTGCACGCCATTGGCGTAATCGAGAATGCGCTCGCTGACCGGGTCGTAGTACAGGGCGTTGATGGTGAAGTCGCGGCGTTGCGCGTCTTCTTCCAAGGTGCCGTAGACGTTGTCGCGCAGGATACGTCCGCTCTCGTTGCGGGAAGACTGGTTGGTGTCTTCCTCTTCATCGTTTTGCGGGTGGCCGGCGCGGAACGTCGCGACCTCGATGATTTCGCGACCGAAGTGGATATGCACCAGCTTGAAACGGCGGCCGATGATCCGCGCGTTACGAAACTCGGCGCGTATCTGCTCGGGCGTGGCACTGGTGGCGACGTCGAAGTCCTTGGGCGTGATGTTGAGCAACATGTCGCGTACGCAGCCACCCACCAGATAGGCCTGGTAGCCGGCGTTCTGCAAACGTTCGACGATGTTCACCGCATAGCGGCTGAATTGAGCGCGCTGCAATGAATGCTGATTGCTGTTAAGCACTTCAGGCGTGCTGCGAATGTGTTGCGTACGACGCAAGGGAGAACGGAATGACTGGAACAACTTCTTCAGCATGGGATGCACTGTTTGAAGGAATGTTCGGCCATAACGAAGAATGACCGCATGATGGGCCGGGATTCTAGCATTTAGTCGGGGGATGGTGTAGGAACAAGCTGCGAGCCTTGCGTCAAAAGCGTTTGAGCATCAAAACGGCGCGAAACAGCGGAAACTACAAGGGGAGCCGAAGCTCCCCCAGAAGTAGTTGCGTGCTCTATTTTTATTATGGGTTGCGGGCTTCTTGTTTTTGTTGATCGCCCTCGCCATGAAGCTTCACCTTCATGACACTCCCAATCGGGAGCCAAGAGCAAACGGATTGCTTTGGTCGCTGTGTTGCTGATCTACGATCCAACCAGTTCAGGCTCTGCCTTAGGGCAGTTTTTTGTTGTTCTCGGCCTGGTTGCGGGGCAAGCCCCAAATGCAACGCCTCTCCAAAAGAATCAGTTAGCTGCGCCTCCGCCGTGTTGTTTTTGTTATGCGTGAGTCGATTCGTCTTATTTTTATTGTCTTGTACTGAGCTTGTTATTGTTTTTGTACTAAGCATATAGCAGGGTGCGTGCCAACTTTTGCATCGGCCAGTAAAACCGGGGGTTTAAGGCGGTTTCGGGTTTTTGACGGGCCAAAAAAAGCCGGGGCTTCGTTACCGTAAGCCCCGGCTTTTGTTACGCGAAATATCTGCGGTAACAGTTTTTTCACATCTGAGGGTGTTACCTGTGGGGGCGCACCCTCAGCTCTCGCTGGCTACACCCGTCTTGCGGCGTGGAATGCCCAGGCGCTGTCGGCGTTCCCACAGGCATTTACGGCTTACGCCCAGTTTGCGAGCCAACTCGGTCTCGGTCATATGGTCCTGATGCTCAAGGACAAAGTGCTGGAAATAATCTTCCAGTGACAGATCCTCCGTCGGCTCATGGCTGGTATTGCTACCGCCGCCCTGCTGAGGGGCCAGACCGACGAAATCGTCGTCGTCCAGGTCGCTCAGTTCGATATCGATGCCCAGCAGCTCGGCAGAAATCTCCGGACTTTCCGAGAGGATTACCGCACGCTCGACGGCATTCTCCAGCTCGCGCACGTTGCCCGGCCACGAGTAATGCCGAATCGCCTGCTCGGCGTCCGCGGCGAACTTCAGGTCGGTGCGGTTGATGCGCGCGCTCTGGCGCAGCAGGAACGCCTGGGCGATCTCATTGACGTCGGCGCCACGTTCACGCAGGGGCGGGAGCTTGAGGGCGATCACGTGCAGGCGATAGTACAAGTCTTCACGGAACTGGCCGATCTTGGCCAGGCTCTTCAGGTCGCGGTGGGTAGCGGCGATCAGGCGTACATCGACCTTTTGCGACTGCACCGAGCCTACACGGCGGATCTCGCCTTCCTGCAGCACGCGCAGCAACCGCGCCTGGGCTTCCAGGGGCAGTTCGCCGATTTCATCAAGGAACAAGGTGCCACCGTCCGCCGCCTCCACCAAGCCCGCACGCCCGGCGCTGGCGCCGGTAAACGCACCTTTCTCGTGGCCGAACAGCTCCGACTCGATCAGGGATTCGGGAATCGCCGCACAGTTCACCGAGATCATCGGCGCCTTGGCACGCTTGGACAGGTTGTGCAGGGCGCGCGCTACCAGTTCTTTACCGGTGCCTGATTCGCCCTGGATCAATACATTGGAGTCGGTCGGGGCGACTTTGCGGATCTTGCTGTACAGGTCCTGCATCGGTGGGCAGGAACCGATGATGCCGATCTCGCCGTTGCTGTTGTCGACGCTGGGTTTGTCGGCGGTTTTGCCCGCCGGGCGCGGCTCGGCCGGCGCACTGCTGGCCGACTGGCGGTCACGCAGGATGCGGGCCACGGCTTGAAGCATTTCGTCATGGTCGAAAGGCTTGGCGATGTAGTCCACCGCGCCCATCTTCATGGAGTCTACCGCCGAGCGCAGGCTGGCGTAGCTGGTCATGATCAGCACCGGGGTGCCCTGGCCAAGCTTGATCAACTCGGTGCCAGGCGCGCCAGGCAGGCGCAGGTCGCTGACAATCAGGTCGAACGTGGGAATGCTGAAACGCTCCTGGGCTTCCTGCACCGAGCCGGCTTCGCTGACCTGGTACTGATTTCGTTCAAGCAGGCGACGCAAGGCAGAGCGGATGATGGTTTCGTCTTCGACGATCAAAATGTGCGGCATTGATTCAATTCTCTCGACGGTCTCAGTTCACAGCGGACGTCGCTTCGACATGACGCGGCAAGGTCACCCGGATACGGGTGCCGCGTTGGCTTTCGGTGTCAGCCGGGCTGTCGATGGTGATTTGTCCATAATGCTCTTCAACGATGGAATAGACCAGTGCAAGGCCCAGACCGGTACCTTCACCGGGGTCCTTGGTGGTGAAGAAGGGTTCGAACAATCGGTCCATGATGTTCTGTGGAATACCGCTACCTTCATCTTCGACGATCAGATCGACCGTATGTTCGAAAGCCTCGGTCTTGACGCGTACCGCGCTGCCGGCCGGCGTTGCATCGCGGGCGTTGGACAGCAGGTTGATCAGTACCTGGGCCAGGCGTTGTGAGTCGCCATCCACCCAATGGTCGGGGTCGCACAAATTGAAGAACTGTACTTCGAAATTGCGCCGGTTCAAGGCCAGCAGCCCAATGGCATCCTGTGCCACCTCGGCCAGGCACACCGCTTCGTCCTGGTTCTGATGGCCGCCTGCGTGGGCGAAGCTCATCAACGACTGCACGATGCGCGACACGCGTTTGGTCTGTTCGAGGATCTGGCCGCTGATCTCGATGATTTCGCCGTCCTCTTCCCGCTCTTCCCGCAGGTTCTGCGCGAGGCAGGCGATACCGGTGATCGGATTGCCGATTTCGTGGGCCACGCCCGCCGCCAGCCGGCCGATGCTGGCCAGGCGTTCGGAGTGCACCAGCTTGTCTTCGAGCATCTGGGTTTCGGTCAGGTCTTCCACCAGCAACACCAGGCCGCTGTTACCGGGCGCCAGGGGTTCGTCGATGGCGGCTTTGTGCAGGTTCAACCAGCGAGTCTGGCCATCGAGGGCCAGGTGCTGCTTGTGCAAGTGCTCGTCGGGCAGGTCGATAAATCCTTGTAACAATTCTTTCCAGGGTTCGCCCAGGGTATTCAGGCGTGAACCGACCACCCGCTGCGCGGCGATGCCGGTGAGTTCTTCCATGGCCTTGTTCCACATCAGGATCTCCTGATCCTTGGCCAGGGAGCACACGCCCATCGGCAGTTCCTGCAGGGTTTGGCGGTGATAGCGGCGCAAGGCATCGAGTTCGGCGGCGAGACCTGTGAGGCGTGAGTGGTAATCCTCCAGTCGGCTCTCGATGAAATGGATGTCTTCGGTGACGTAGTTTTCGCCGCCGGCCTTGTAGGGCAGGAAGGTTTCCACCATGTCCTGGGACACGCTCGGCCCCATCAGCCCCGACAAGTTGGCTTCGATACGGTCACGCAGGCGACGCAGTGCATACGGCCGGCGTTCGTCGAACGGCAGGTAAAGATCGCGCAGTGCCTGTTCCACTTCCTTTTGCGCCGCCTTTGCGCCCAGGGGCTTGGCCAGTTGCGTGGCGAACTCCTGGGGCGAGGCCGCGTGCAATTCTCGGCGTTGCGGGCGGCGCACGTTGTCCACCGCACAGGCTTCGGCGGCGCTGGTTTCTTCCGGGCTGGCGTTGGTGAACAGCGAGATCAGGGTGAACATCAAGACGTTGGCGGCCAGGGATGCAATCGCCGCCATGTGCCAACTGGTGTCGTCCAGTACGTAAATCATGTTCAGCAAGGGGATATAGAAGCCCTGCAGGTTACCGACCAGTGGCAGCAACATGGTGACGATCCAAACCAGGATCCCCGCCAGCAGCCCGGCGATGAAACCGCGACGGTTGGCGGTCGGCCAGTACAGCACCGACAGCACCCCCGGCAGGAACTGCAAGGTGGCGACGAACGCGACGATCCCCAGGTTGGCCAGGTCTTGCCCGGGGCCGAGCAACAGGTAGAACCCGTAGCCGGCCATGATGATCGCGACGATCAGCGCGCGCCGTGTCCATTTCAGCCAACGGTAGATATTGCCTTCGGCCGGCGGCTGGTACAGCGGCAGTACCAGATGGTTGAGCGCCATGCCCGATAACGCCAGCGTCGTGACGATGATCAAGCCGCTGGCGGCGGACAAACCGCCCACGTACGCCAGCAATGCCAGGGATTTGCTATTGGCGGCAATGCCCACGCCAAGGGTGAAGTACTCGGGGTTGGTGGTGGCCCCCAGCTTCAAGCCGGCCCACAGGATCAGCGGTACCGCCAGGCTCATCAACAGCAGGAACAGCGGCAAGCCCCAACTGGCGCTGACCAGCGAGCGCGGGTTGAGGTTTTCGGTAAAGGTCATGTGGTACATGTGCGGCATTACGATTGCCGAGGCGAAGAACACCAGCAGCAGGGTGCGCCATGGGCCTTCCTGCAGCGGGGTGTGCAAGGCGGCGAGGGCGGTCTGGTTTTGCAGCAGCCACAGTTCCAGCTGCTGCGGGCCGTCGAATACGCCGTAGAGCGCATACAGGCCGACGCCGCCGATGGCGATCAGCTTGATCACCGACTCGAAGGCAATCGCGAACACCAGGCCTTGGTGTTTCTCGCGGGTGGCGATATGGCGCGAGCCGAAGAAAATCGTGAACAGCGTGATCAGCGCGCAGAAGGCCAGCGCAACGCGATGCTGCACGGGTTCGCGGGTGAGGATGCTGATGGAGTCGGCCACAGCCTGAATCTGCAGGGCCAGCAACGGCAAGACGCCGATCAGCATGAAAATCGTGGTCAGCGCGCCGGCCCAGGTGCTGCGAAAGCGAAAGGCGAACAGGTCGGCAAGCGACGACAGCTGGTAGGTACGGGTGATCTTCAGGATCGGGTACAGCAGCACCGGCGCCAGCAGAAACGCGCCGGACACCCCGAGGTAACTGGACAGAAAACCATAACCGTACTGATAGGCCAGTCCTACGGTGCCATAAAACGCCCAGGCACTGGCGTACACGCCCAGGGACAAGGTATAGGTCAACGGATGGCGAATGATCGCCCGCGGAATCATTCCGCGCTCACTGATCCAGGCGACGCCGAACAACGCGGCCAGGTAGGCGGCGCTGATCAGCAGCATCTGGGTGAGGCTAAAGCTCATCGGCATCTTTTTGGCTCTGCAGGATGAAAGTCACGACGATCAGGATCAGCCACAGCAGATAAGGGCGATACCAGGCGCCCGTGGCGTCGATCCACCAATCCATGATGGC
The DNA here is from genome assembly GCF_014268345.1 of Pseudomonas sp. SWRI18. NCBI lineage: Bacteria > Pseudomonadati > Pseudomonadota > Gammaproteobacteria > Pseudomonadales > Pseudomonadaceae > Pseudomonas > Pseudomonas sp. SWRI18. The sequence goes on along the minus strand of NZ_JACCQQ010000033.1, from coordinate 19,644 downwards.
GGGGGAAAACAGGTAGATCCCGACGACCAGCAGCAGGACCAATCGATAGATATACATGTTGGCCTCTGAATGAAAAACTGCGGCGATGGTAACGGATGGCTGGCAAGCTGCAAGCGCCTTCAGCTCAATTGCGCTTCGGCCAGGGTCAGTGTGCGGGGGATCCGTGTGGCGTCCCAGTGGGCGACGCCCCAATCCAGCAGTTCGCGTGGGCTGGCGTGCAGCAGCTCGGCGCCGGGTTGCTGGCCAAGGGCGCGCAGTGCTCTCACTAGCAGGGGCGTGGCCTGGTCGGGTGTCAACGGCGGCGATCGGTAGGATTTACCCAACTTGTTGCCGTCCGGCTGGACGATCAGCGGCACGTGCAGGTAGCGCGGTTGGCGCAGGCCCAGCAATTCCTGCAGATACAGTTGGCGTGGCGTGGAGTCCAGCAGGTCGGCGCCGCGTACGATATCGGTCACGCCTTGCCAGGCATCGTCGAGAACCACCGCCAGTTGATAAGCATAAAGGCCGTCACGCCGGCGAATGACGAAATCGCCGACTTCGCGGCCCAGGTGCTGTCGGAACTCGCCTTGAACGCGGTCGGTAAAGTGGTACGCAAGCTCGGGCACACGCAAACGGATAGCGGCATCTTGCTGGTCGTGGCCGGCATTGCGGCACAGGCCGGGGTAAATCCCGTTGTAGGGTTCCAGTTGTTTGCGCGAACAGGTGCAGGCGTAGGCCAGGCCGTGGTTGAACAGGTCGTTCAGCACTTTGGCGTAGGCTTCGTACCGCTCGCTTTGTCGGACTGTTTCCCCGTCCCATTCAAAGCCGTAGCTTTCCAGCGCCTGCAGGATCGCCGCCTGGGCACCGGGCTCTTCGCGGGGCGGGTCGAGGTCTTCCATGCGCATCAGCCAGCGGCCACTGTTTGCGCGGGCGTCGAGGTAGGAGGCGAGGGCGGCGACCAGGGAGCCGAAATGCAAATGGCCGCTGGGTGTGGGGGCAAAGCGCCCGATATAGGTAGAGGCTGTCATGGACCGGATACTACTGGAAATTCGGTAAACGCCAGGAACAAAAATGGGGCGTTTGCACGCCCCATTCATTCAGCTCGGCAGAGTTACTTGCCGACCTGTTTTTCCTTGATTTCGGCCAAGGTCTTGCAGTCTACGCAGAGGTCCGCGGTCGGGCGGGCTTCCAGGCGACGGATACCGATCTCGACACCGCAGGATTCGCACCAGCCGTATTCTTCGTCTTCGATCAGTTGCAGCGTCTTGTCGATTTTCTTGATCAGCTTGCGCTCGCGATCGCGGGCGCGCAGTTCGAGGGCGAATTCCTCTTCCTGGCTGGCACGGTCTGCCGGGTCAGGGAAGTTGGCGGCTTCGTCCTTCATATGGTCAACCGTGCGGTCGACTTCCTGCATCAAGTCCTGCTTCCACTTCTTCAGGATATTGGAGAAGTGCTTGCGCATGGACTCGCTCATGTACTCCTCACCCTTTGTTTCTACATAGGGTGTGAAGCCGCTGAGGGCTGAGGGTTGTTGTTGCTTTGCCTGGGTGGACATGAATAGACCGCCTCTCACTCTTCTAATCCATTGCGCAGGATTTCAACGTCACCGACACCTGCCGGCCCTGCGGCTGCAAGCGGGCGAACTTACCAGATAGATTCGGGGTGCGCCACTCCCGGCTGTCGAGGCCCATCCCGTCAGTGTCGCAAACCGCGACAGCCCGTCGTAGGTGGGTATGTATCCTCTCAACGGTTGATTTTAGTCGTTTTGCAGGCGCTTGCCCGACCTGCATGCGCCGCCGGACAGGCAATAGAACATGTTTTACCGCCGTGGTTCGGTAGAATCCGGATTTTGTCCTCACCGTTAAGGAAGGCTAATGGCCCAGCCCTACAGTGCGCGCAGTCGCGCCATCGAACCTTTTCATGTCATGGCATTGCTGGCGCGGGCCAATGAGCTGCAAGCCGCCGGCCATGACGTGATCCACCTGGAAATCGGCGAGCCGGATTTCACCACCGCCGAGCCGATCATCCAGGCCGGCCAGGCGGCATTGGCCAATGGCAAGACCCGCTACACCGCGGCCCGTGGCCTGCCGGAACTGCGCGAGGCCATCAGCGGTTTCTATCAACAGCGCTATGGCCTGAACGTGGACCCCGAGCGCATCCTGATCACCCCCGGTGGTTCCGGTGCCCTGTTACTGGCCAGCAGCCTGCTGGTCGATCCGGGCAAGCATTGGCTGCTCGCAGACCCTGGTTACCCATGCAACCGCCATTTCCTGCGGCTGGTGGAGGGCGCGGCGCAGTTGGTGCCGGTCGGCCCTGACGTGCGCTATCAACTGACCGCCGACCTGGTGGCCCGGCACTGGAATCAGGACAGCGTCGGCGCACTGGTGGCATCCCCGGCCAACCCGACCGGGACGATCCTCACCCGTAATGAATTGGCCGCGCTTTCGCGGGCAATCAACGCGCGTAACGGTCATCTGGTCGTGGATGAGATTTATCATGGCCTCACCTACGGCACAGACGCCGCCAGCGTGCTGGAAGTCGACGACGATGCGTTCGTCCTTAATAGTTTTTCCAAGTATTTCGGCATGACCGGTTGGCGCCTGGGTTGGCTGGTTGCGCCACCGGCGGCAGTGGGTGAGCTGGAGAAACTGGCGCAAAACCTCTACATCAGTGCGCCAAGCATGGCCCAACATGCGGCGCTGGCATGTTTCACCCCGCAGACCCTGGGCATTCTGGAAGAGCGCCGCGCTGAATTCGGCCGCCGTCGCGACTTCCTGCTACCGGCCCTGCGCGAGCTGGGCTTCGGCATTGCCGTTGAACCGGAAGGTGCGTTCTATTTATATGCGGATATCCGCGCGTTCGGCGGGGATGCCTTCGCGTTCTGCCGTCATTTCCTGGAGACCGAACATGTGGCCTTTACCCCCGGCCTGGATTTCGGACGCTACCAGGCCGGTCACCATGTGCGCTTTGCCTACACGCAAAACATTGATCGGCTACAGCAGGCGGTGGAGCGAATCGCCCGTGGATTGCGGAGTTGGCAAGGCTGATGCATTTTTATCCTCCCCTCGAAGAAGCGCGGCTCATCCGCCGCTATAAGCGTTTTCTCACCGATATCGAAACCGTTACCGGCGAGTTATTGACCATTCACTGCCCGAACACCGGCTCGATGCTCAATTGCATGGTCGAAGGCGGGCAGGTCTGGTTCAGTCGTTCCAATGACCCCAAGCGTAAGTTGCCCGGCACCTGGGAAATCGCCGAGACGCCCCAGGGGCGTCTGGCGTGTGTGAACACGGCGCGGGCCAATCAATTGGTGGAAGAGGCGTTGCGTGCCGGGGTGATTACGGAGCTCAACGGTTTCACCGCATTGAAGCGTGAAGTGCCCTACGGTCAGGAGAAAAGCCGAATCGACTTTCGCCTGGACTACCCCCATGGGGCTGCGTTTGTCGAAGTCAAAAGCGTGACCTTGGGCTTTGATGGCTCTTCGGTTGCCGCCTTCCCCGATGCCGTCACCCAGCGCGGCGCGAAGCACTTGCGCGAGCTGGCCTACTTGGCGCGCAGCGGGGTGCGGGCGGTGCAGTTGTATTGCGTCAATCTTTCGGGGATCGATGCCGTGCGCCCGGCCGTGGAAATCGACGCGGCCTACGCTGCTGCCCTGCGCGAAGCCAAGGCGGCGGGGGTGGAAGTGCTGGCCTATGGGGTGCGGGTGACATCTGCGGAGATTTGCGTGGACCGGCGTCTGGACGTGTTGTTCGACTAGAGTTCCACCCACAATCCTTGGGCGTCTTCGCGGCCGGGCAGGGCGATGAGGCTTTGCCCGGCGCACGGCCCGGCAATGCATTCGCCACTCTCGATCAGGAACAGGGCGCCGTGAGTGGCGCATTGGATCAGGCTGGCGCTGGCGTCGAGAAACTGGCCGGGCTGCCAATCCAGCGGGATGCCGCGATGAGGGCAGCGGTTGAGGTAGAAGTAGGCAACGCCGTCCCGGCGCACCGCCAACAGCTTGCAGCCGTCGATGTCAAAACCGAGGCTGCAGTCGGGCGCGAGCGCGTCGGAGGGGCAGAGAAACTTCATTTCAATCCTTAAGTGCCTTGACGTTCAAATGCAAACAATTATCAAATGCCGGCTTCGCCCGTTAGCTGACTGGGCGCTCAATACGATGCCGGGCAGGGGTTATCTGTCACATCGATGAGTGCTTGAGCGGCCCTGCCCTTGGAAGGAAACCCTGTTATGCGCCTGAGTGCCAGCGCTATCGCGCTTGTTGCTTCCCTGCTGGTCAATCATGGGGCCCAGGCCTCGGAACTGCCGCAGCGCTGGGTCAGTGCCGGTGGGGCGCTGTCGGAATGGGTAACGGCCATGGGCGGCGAATCGAAATTGGTGGGGGTGGACACCACCAGCCAGCATCCCGAGTCCCTCAGGGCACTGCCGAGCATCGGTTACCAGCGGCAATTGTCGGCGGAAGGCATTCTGAGTCTGCGTCCGCAGGTGCTGGTAGGTACCGAAGAAATGGGCCCACCGCCGGTGCTGGCGCAGGTCCGCAACGCGGGTGTGCAGGTAGAGATGTTTTCGGCGCAGCCGGACCTGCAGGCGTTGAAAGACAACCTTCAGCACTTGGGCAAGTTGCTGGGCAACGGCGCCAAGGCTAGCGAGCTGTTTGCCGGGTATGAACAGGCACTGGAGCAGCAGAAGCGTTGGGTGGCCAAGGCCCAGTCCACTCAAAAGACGCCTGGCGTATTGCTATTGCTTGGCCATGCGGGCGGCAAGCCGCTGATTGCAGGCAAAGACACGGCGGCTGACTGGATGCTGCAACAAGCGGGCGGACGTAATCTGGCAACCCATAGCGGCTACAAGCCGTTTTCCATGGAGTCATTGGCGGGGTTGAGCCCGGATGTGCTGGTGTTTGCCGATCGCGCCCTGACCGGTGAGGCGGCGCGTGCGGCACTGTTCAAGGAAAATCCGATCCTGGCATCGACGCCGGCGGCCCGTGACGGGCGGGTGTTTGAGGTGGACCCCACTTTGCTGGTCGGCGGGCTTGGGCCGCGCCTGCCGCAAAGCCTGGTGGAACTCTCTGCCGGTTTTTATCCGTCCCAGCCTAAGCCTGCCCCATGACCACGCTGGTTAAACCCAAGACCTTGTTTATCGGGTTGGCACTGCTGTGCTTACTGGCCATCTGGTTATCCCTGGCGTTGGGGCCGGTCAGTCTGCCATTGCTGGATACGCTCAAGGCCGCATTGCGTTTGATGGGGTTGCCGATCGAGGCCCAGGGGTTGGAGCAGGCTGAACTGATCCTGGGGCAGATCCGTTTGCCGCGTACGTTGCTGGGCTTGGCAGTCGGCGGCGTGCTGGCCCTGTCGGGCGTGGCGATGCAGGGATTGTTTCGCAATCCGCTGGCTGATCCGGGGTTGGTAGGGGTTTCCAGTGGTGCTGCGCTGGGCGCGGCGGTGGCGATTGTCGGTGGTTCGTTTTTCGGCGGTTTGCCGGAGGCGTTCGGGCCTTATGTTTTATCTGTGTGCGCATTTCTTGGCGGCTTGGGCGTGACGGCGCTGGTTTATCGACTGGGCCGGCGCAACGGCCAGACCAACGTCGCGACCATGCTGCTCGCCGGCATTGCCTTGACGGCGCTCGCCGGTTCGGCGGTGGGCCTGTTCACCTACCTGGCCGACGACGCCACCTTGCGCACTCTCACGTTTTGGAATCTGGGCAGCCTCAACGGCGCCAGCTATTCGCGTTTATGGCCGTTGCTGCTGGTGAGCGCGGGTGTCGCGCTGTGGTTGCCGCGCCGAGCCAGGGCGCTGAATGCATTGCTGCTCGGTGAGTCGGAGGCCGGTCACCTCGGTATTGATGTAGAGAGGCTCAAGCGCGAGTTGGTGTTCTGCACCGCCTTAGGCGTGGGGGCTGCGGTGGCCGCAGCGGGCATGATCGGGTTTGTGGGGCTGGTGGTTCCGCATCTGGTGCGATTGCTGGCGGGGCCGGATCATCGAGTCTTGCTGCCGGCATCGTTATTGGCGGGTGCAAGCTTGTTGCTGTTTGCCGATCTGGTTGCGCGCCTGGCATTGGCGCCGGCTGAGTTGCCCATCGGTATTGTCACTGCGTTTATCGGCGCGCCGCTCTTTCTATACCTATTGTTGCGGGGGCGTGCTTGATGCTGCGTGTGGAGGACCTGCAGATCCGTCGCGGTCGCAAAACAGTGTTGGCGGATGTCACGCTCGACCTGCTGCCGGGTGAAGTGCTGGGCGTGCTGGGGCCCAATGGCGCGGGTAAGAGTACGTTGCTCAGTGCTTTGTGCGGTGAGTTGCATCCCGCCCAGGGCAAAGTGTTGTTGGATCAACGCCCATTGGCTGATTGGAGTGGCGTGCAGCGCGCACAACGCCTGGCGGTATTGCCACAGGCCTCGACGTTGGACTTCGCCTTCCGTGTCGAAGAGGTTGTAGGCATGGGTCGCTTGCCTCACCAGACCGGGCGCGTGCGCGATGACGAGATTATCGAGGCGGCCTTGCAGGCGGCGGATGTCGTCCATTTGAGCGGCCGCAGCTACTTGGCGCTGTCGGGTGGAGAACGGCAACGGGTGCACCTGGCGCGCGTGTTGGCGCAGTTATGGCCGGGCGAGGCGGGGCAGACGTTGCTGTTGGATGAGCCGACGTCGATGCTGGATCCCTTGCATCAGCACACCACCTTGCAGGCCATTCGTAGCTTTGCCAATCGGGGGGCTGCAGTATTGGTGATCCTTCACGACTTGAACCTGGCGGCCCGTTACTGTGATCGCATTCTGCTGCTGGAGGCCGGCCGCCCCCATGCCTTGGATACGCCCGCGCAGGTGATGCAGCCTGAGCCGCTCAAAGCCGTGTTTGGCCTGGATGTGCTGGTGCAGCCGCACCCGGAGCGTGGGCATCCGCTGATCATTGCGCGCTGAAGTTGGCGTTTGCAGGCAGCTTTCGACAGGTAAAAAAAGACCCGGCAAAAGCCGGGTCAAATAACCGTGATTAGCCTGATGAGGAGATAATCTGAGAGTCCGAACCAATGGTCTTTCAGTTATCGGCTGATCTCGCGACCAGTTGTGATAATCATAACGATTCTCATTTGAGAGTCAACCTTTGTTTTTGCCTGTTCTGCGCGTTTTCTCAAACACCTGTTCGGACGGCCTGTAGATACTGGGCGATGCTCAATTTTTCTGACGGGTCGATAGCGCGTCCAATTGACGGTTCAATGCTTCCTTGCGCTCGGCAGGAACGTCGTTCCAGTGCACATCCATCAAGGCGCCCTCAATGGCATACAACAGTACTTTCGAGGCGCGGAACCCGCGTGTGCGCACGGCGCGGTACGCATCGACAGCGCCCAGGCGGCGCAAGTCTGACGCGCTGTGGATGCCCACCGCATGCAGCCACTGCGCCGACGTCTTGCCGAGGTTTTTCAGGAGTTGCAGCTCGTCGTTCATCAAGCCTCCTTGCGATGGCCGAATGGTTCGGTGGGTATCGTGACCATGCAAGCCTGAGAGGAGTGTAGCGCTCAGTAGGAAAAACGCAGTTCTTTAGTCGGAAACGGCCTAAAGACTGATAAGAAGGGGGGCGTCAGGTGCAGGCAGCCCCCGCCAGGCGGGCGCGAGGCGGGGCGAAAAAGCGCGGGTTCAACGAGTGCGGTAGCGTAGGCGGGTGCCGAAATTGACGGACATGAGGATCTCGTCAGCGCTCAGTTCCGGCGGGAAGTAGGTGCCGGAAATTTGCGCGTGGGCAAGGCTTGCCCCTTCCAGCGGACAGTCGCGAAGGTCCAGGCCGCGCAAATCGGCGGAGCGGAAATAAGCGTCGGTGAAATCCACGCCCGCAGCGTTCAGCTCACGCAAGTCCAACCCACGGAAGTCTCCACCGCGCATGTCGATGACGCCGTGCTCTGGGCGTTCCTGGTTGAAGCCCCGGATATCATCTTTATGCAGGAGCGAGTAGAGGGGAGAATCGAGAAGCTTGGGCTGACTCATGACGGCGACTCCTGTTGGATTTATGGCGCCATTATAGTGCCACTATTGCTCGATCGTGCGCCTTAGTAGACGACACGATCAAGAAATTTTTCTTACAGGCCTGGCAGGCGCTGGCGTATATGCGCCACCAATGCATCAAGGGTGCCGCTTTCATTGGTTTCGACACGCTTGCTGAGCAACTGTTCCTCGGCGGTCAGTGGCTCGCGATTCGCCTGCTGTTCTTCGATCACCGACAGTGTTGCGTCGGAAGGGTCGTTTTTGTCCGCCTGACGCTGTGCCAACCAGCTGGCGATGACCGCTTGGGGCGCATTGCAATCCAGGATCAGGAAGGGCGCGCCGGTCGCCTCGGCAACCTTCGCCGCTGCGTCACGTTGCTCGCGCTTCAAGAAGGTCGCATCCAGCACCACCGGGTAACCGGCGCGCAGTACGGTAGCGGCGATTTCATTCAAGCGTGTGTAAGTTGCCGCGCTTGCGTCGGCCGCATAAATACCGGCCTGCAGCGTGTTCTCAACCTGCTGCTCGCCGAACAGGCGCTTGCGCTCCACGTCCGAGCGCAGTCGCACGGCGCCCAGTGCCTCTACCAGGCGCATCGCCACGTGGCTTTTGCCCACGGCCGAAACACCATGGGTAATCGCCATAAAGCGTGACGGAATAGTGCTGTAGCTTTCCGCCAGGTTGGCGTAGTTGCGGTACTGGCGCAGGGTAGTGGCGCGTTGTACCGGGCTGGCCTCGCTCGGCATGCTGAACAACGCGACCTTGGCGCGTACCAGGGCGCGATAGGCTTTATAGAAATTCAGTACTTCCAGGCCCTGATAGTCACCGGTCAACTCCAGGTATTGGCTGATAAAGCGCCGCGCCAGTGACTTGAGGCCGCGGTCTTCCAGGTCCATCGCCAGGAAGCCGGTATCGGCGTAAACGTCAGTAAAACGGAAGGGCTCGTTGAACTCGATGCAGTCGAAGATCACCACGTGTCCATCGATCAAGGTGGCGTTGCCCAAGTGAATATCACCGTGGCATTCGCGGGTGAAACCCTCCACTTTGCGCTGGGCAAGCAGTGGCTTGAGGCGCTCGAAGCTGCTTTCGGCCCAGGCTTGCAAGGCATCCAACTGAACCAGGTCGGCCTTGTCACTGAGGAACGGGCGGATCTGGTCGAAGTTCTGGCGAACCGGCGCCATCACTTCTTCCGGCGTGCCGGCTGGGTGTTCCTGCGGGACTTTCGGCGCAGTCAGGTGGAAGTGCGCAATCTGCCTGGCCATCTCATCGATGTGCGCGCTGGTCAGTTCGCCATTAGCCTGCAAGGTGCTGAGCAATTGGCTCTGCGGGAACTGGCGCATTTTCAATGCGTATTCGATGACCGGACCTTCGCCGCCCAACTGCGGGGCTTCGGCGGTGCCGGTGATCGGCAACACGTCGAGATACAAATCTTGCGTCAGGCGCTGGTTGAGGCGCAGTTCTTCGCGGCAGAAGTGGCCGCGCTTTTCCAGGTCGGTGAAATCCAGAAAGCCGAAGTTCATCGGTTTCTTCAATTTATAAGCATACGGGCCAGTCAGTACGACCCAGGAAATATGGGTCTCGATGACTTGGAACGCTTCAACCGGGTGCGGGTATAAAGCCGGATTTTGCAGGGCAGCGATCAGGGACTGGCTCACGGGCGATCCTTCAGAGTCTGGGGGAAAACATGGCGGGCATTATGGCTGCTGCGGCCGGTCGTGCAAACCGCTGTCCGGCTCATGTTGATCCTCAATAAAGTGCGTATAATCCGCCGCCATGACTCGAACCCGATCTCCCCGTTCCCGTAAAAAACCTCCTTCCCGCGGCCTGCGCCCTTGGCTGGGCTGGGCGCTCAAGCTCGGCCTGGTGGGGCTTGTAGTGCTCGCTGGCTTTGCGGTGTACCTCGACGCCGTGGTCCAGGAGAAATTCTCCGGCAAGCGCTGGACCATCCCGGCCAAGGTGTACGCGCGCCCGCTGGAACTGTTCACCGGCCAGAAGCTGAGCAAGGACGACTTCCTCACCGAACTCGACGCCTTGGGCTATCGCCGCGAACCCGTGAGCAATGGTCCGGGGGCAGCCGCCGTCAGCGGCAATACCGTCGACCTGAATACCCGTGGCTTCCAGTTCTATGAAGGCCTGGAAAAAGCCCAGCCGGTGCGCGTGCGGTTTTCCGGCGATTACGTAGCGGAGTTGTCGTCACTCAACGGCTCCAAGCTGCCCGTGGTGCGCCTGGAACCGCTGATGATCGGCGGCATTTATCCGAAAAATCTCGAAGACCGCATCCTGATCAAGCTTGATCAAGTGCCGCCGTTCCTGCTCGAAACCCTGGTGGCCGTCGAAGACCGCGATTTCTATCACCACTGGGGCGTCTCCCCGAAGTCGATCGCTCGCGCAGTCTGGGTGAACACCTCCGGCGGCAAGATGACCCAGGGCGGCAGTACGCTTACGCAACAATTGGTCAAGAATTTCTACCTGACCAGCGAGCGGAGCCTGACCCGCAAGCTCACCGAAGCCATGATGGCGATGCTGCTGGAATTGCACTACAGCAAGCAGGAGATCCTCGAGGCATACCTCAACGAGGTATTCGTCGGTCAGGACGGCCAACGTGCGGTGCATGGTTTCGGTTTGGCGAGCCAGTTCTTCTTTGGCCAGCCGCTGTCCGAATTGAAGTTGCATCAGGTCGCATTGTTGGTGGGCATGGTCAAGGGGCCTTCCTACTACAACCCGCGCCGCAACCCTGAGCGTGCGCTGGAACGCCGCAACCTGGTGCTCGATGTGCTCGAGCAACAAGGCGTGGCCACGGCTGAACAAGTGGCCGCGGCGAAGAAAATGCCGCTGGGCGTTACCACACGCGGCAAGCTGGCGGACAGCTCCTTCCCGGGCTTTATCGACCTGGTCAAACGCCAACTGCGTGAAGACTACCGCGACGAAGACTTGACCGAAGAAGGCCTGCGGATCTTCACCAGCTTCGACCCGATTTTGCAGATGAAAGCCGAAGCGTCAGTCAACGACACCTTCAAGCGTCTGACGGGCCGTAAAGGTTCGGACGAAGTCGAAGCGGCCATGGTCGTGACCAACCCGGAAACCGGCGAAGTGCAAGCCATGATCGGCAGTCGCCAGGCCAGCTTCGCCGGCTTCAACCGCGCGCTGGATGCGGTGCGGCCAATCGGCTCGCTGGTCAAACCGGCCGTTTACCTGACCGCGTTGGAAAAACCGAGCAAGTACACCCTGACCAGTTGGCTGTCGGATGACCCCTTGTCGGTCAAAGGGGGGGATGGGCAAGTATGGACTCCGCAGAACTTCGATCGGCGTTCCCACGGTACGGTGTTTCTTTACCAGGGGCTGGCGCACTCCTACAATATTTCCACGTCACGCCTTGGGCTTGAAGTCGGTGTCCCGAACGTCCTGAAGACCTTGGCGCGCCTGGGGATCACCCGTGAATTCCCAGCCTTCCCTTCTATACTGCTGGGGGCCGGTGCCATGACGCCGATGGAAGTGGCGACCATGTACCAGACCCTCGCCAACGGTGGCTTCAATACGCCGATGCGCGGCATCCGCAGTGTGCTGACCGCCGAGGGCGAGCCGCTCAAACGTTATCCGTTCCAGATTCAGCAGCGGTTCGATGCAGGCTCCATCTACCTGATCCAGAACGCCATGCAGCGTGTGATGCGTGAAGGTACGGGCAGCTCCGTCTATAAAGTCCTGCCGTCCAACCTGACGTTGGCTGGCAAGACCGGTACCAGTAACGACTCGCGCGACAGTTGGTTCGCTGGCTTCGGCCAGGATGTGCTGGCGGTGGTGTGGCTGGGGCGCGACGATAACGGCAAGACCCCGTTCACCGGCGCTACCGGTGCGCTGCAGGTCTGGACCAGTTTCATGCGCAAGGCCGACCCGCTGCCGCTGAACATGCCGCAGCCGGATAACATCGTGCAGGCCTGGATAGATCCGCACACGGGCCAAGGCTCCGATGCCAACTGTCCGGGAGCGGTGCAGATGCCGTATATTCGCGGCAGCGAACCGCCACCCGGTGCCGCATGCAGTGGCGGTGCCCCTGCTGACGCGGAATCGGTGATGGATTGGGTCAAGGGCTGGATGAATTAAGCAGAGAGGGTTTCAAGTGAACAAGTGGTGGATTCCAGCGATTACAGCTCTGGCTTTGCTCAGCGGTTGCTCCAGCGTGCAACGCGGCTCCATTCCCGTGGTGGACTCGAGCACAGCCGTCTCCAATAGCGACCGGATTTCGGCCAATGGCGGTTTCCGCCAGACCGTGACCAACCGCCCTGCCCAGGCCGCGACCCAGGCGGTGCCGCAGGATTCGGGCGTGGTGGTGATGGTGCCGGGGGCCGGCTCCGCCACCTCCGCGCCGATCAGCGCCGAGCCGTGGACCCCAGGGCCAAGCGCTTCCGGACCGATCGATACCGCGCCGGTTCAAACTGCACCGATCAACCAGGGCACCTACAACATGCCTTCCACGCCGAGCGGCATTCCATCGTCCTCCAGCGCCGGCGGCCTGTCGGCTGACGAGCAACTGGACGGCCCGGTGCTGGCCCTGCTCACGACGGCTCAGCAACAACAGGCGGGTGGCGATTTGAACGGTGCATCGTCGAGTCTCGAGCGTGCGCAACGCGTTGCCCCGCGTGAGCCGCAAGTGCTGTATCGCCTGGCACAGGTGCGCATGGCCCAGGGCGACGCACCTCAAGCGGAGCAGTTCGCTCGTCGTGGCTTGTCCCTGGCTAACGGTCGTCCCGACCTGCAAGCCAGCCTGTGGGCGTTGATTGGTGACGCGCGCGCCGCACAGGGTGATGCCGCCGGTGCTGCCCAGGCGCGGCAGAAAGCCAAGGTCAACCTCTGATGGATGCACGCTTTCCGGCGATTGCCGAACAGTTATTGCTGATTGAGCGTGAGTTGCGCGTGCAAGGCTGGTGGGACGAAGTGTCCCCCAGCGCCGAGGCGCTCAGCAGTGTCGAGCCTTTTTCGGTGGATACCCTGGACTTTCACCAGTGGCTGCAATGGATCTTCCTGGCGCGCATGAAGCAGATTCTCGAGCAGGACCTGCCATTGCCCAATGCGTCGGGCATCCTGGAAATGGCCGAGATGGTCTACGCCGACCGCCCGCTTGAAAGCCTCGGATTGCGCAACGCGCTGAAAAAGTTCGACCAATTGATCGCCGACGCTCGTTAATTGCCTGACTCCCGGGTTTTCCGGCAGTCTTGCGCACATTTCTATCGCTTGACGACATTCAGGCGAGTTTTATCCCTCCTCAAAGCCCTTTCTTCTACGTTCTCATGCGCTTAGTTGGAAAAAAGCGCAATTATTGCTTGACTTGAAGGGCCTGAAACAGAAGAATCCAAAGTCCGCTGTATCGGGACTGCCAGAAGCAGGCCCGCTCAGCAGATCATGAGGCGCACATCCGCGCCGACCTGTAACACCCGCAACGCGTTACCTCGCGCTGGGTGGGAAAATCCCGCAACACTTGGGACGATCCCAATACTTGCTCAGTCAGTGCTGACGTAGTCGGCGACCACCGTCGCTCATGCTCTGTTGAGAAGTAAACCTATTAAGACCCGTCGGTTTTTAACGGACGGTATTCTGGCGTTTTAGAGGTGAACAACGTGGAGCTTTTATCTGGCGGTGAGATGCTCGTCCGCTTTTTGCGTGACGAAGGCGTCGACTATATCTACGGGTACCCGGGTGGTGCTCTGCTGCATGTCTACGACGCATTGTTCAAGGAACCGGCTGTTACCCACATCCTGGTTCGCCACGAACAGGCCGCGACCCATATGGCTGACGGTTATGCCCGTGCCACCGGTAAAGCCGGCGTGGTCCTGGTAACGTCCGGCCCGGGCGCAACCAATGCCATTACCGGCATCGCGACTGCGTACATGGACTCCATTCCGATGGTGATCATTTCCGGCCAGGTCGCGAGCACCATGGTCGGTACCGATGCATTCCAGGAAACCGACATGATCGGTATCTCCCGGCCGATCGTGAAACACAGCTTCATGATCAAGCATGCCTCGGAAATCCCGGAAGTCATGAAGAAGGCCTTTTACCTCGCACAGTCCGGTCGTCCGGGCCCTGTAGTGGTCGATATCCCGAAAGACATGACCAACCCGGCTGAAAAATTCGAATACATCTTCCCGAAGAAAGCCAAGCTGCGTTCCTACAGCCCGGCCGTCCGTGGGCACTCGGGGCAGATCCGCAAGGCCGCAGAAATGCTCCTGGCGGCCAAGCGTCCTGTGCTGTACTCCGGCGGTGGTGTGATTCTGGGCGGTGGTTCCGCACCGCTGACCGAACTGGCCAAGCTGCTTAACCTGCCAGTGACCAACACCTTGATGGGCCTCGGCGCATTCCCGGGTTCGGACCGTCAGTTCGTCGGCATGCTCGGCATGCACGGCAGCTACACCGCCAACCTGACCATGCACCATGCCGACGTGATACTGGCAGTGGGCGCACGTTTCGATGACCGCGTGATCAATGGCGCGAGCAAATTCTGCCCGAATGCCAAGATCATCCATATCGACATCGACCCGGCGTCCATTTCCAAGACCATCAAGGCCGACGTGCCGATCGTAGGTCCTGTTGAAAGCGTCTTGACCGAAATGGTCGCAGCGCTGAAGGACATCGGCGAAACGCCGAACAAGGAATCCGTCGCCAGCTGGTGGAAGCAGATCGACGAATGGCGCGGTGACCGCGGCCTGTTCCCTTACGACAAGGGCGACGGCAGCGTTATCAAGCCGCAAACCGTGATCGAAACCCTGTGCGAAGTGACCAAGGGCGACGCCTTTGTGACCTCCGACGTGGGCCAGCACCAAATGTTCGCGGCGCAGTACTACACATTCGACAAGCCTAACCGCTGGATCAACTCCGGTGGCCTGGGCACGATGGGCTTTGGTTTCCCTGCGGCCATGGGTGTGAAACTGAGCTTCCCGGAGACGGACGTCGCGTGCGTCACCGGTGAAGGCAGCATCCAGATGAACATTCAGGAATTGTCGACGTGCCTGCAGTACGGCCTTCCCGTGAAGATCGTCTGCCTGAACAACGGCGTGCTGGGCATGGTTCGTCAGTGGCAGGACATGAGCTACGGCAGCCGTCACTCCCATTCCTACATGGAATCGTTGCCGGATTTCGTCAAATTGGTTGAAGCCTATGGCCACGTCGGCATTCGCATCACCGATTTGAAAGATCTTAAGCCGAAGATGGAAGAAGCGTTCGCCATGAAGGACCGCCTGGTGTTCATCGATATCAAGGTGGATACCAGCGAGCACGTCTACCCGATGCAGATCAAAGACGGCTCTATGCGCGACATGTGGCTGAACAAGACGGAGCGTACTTAATCATGCGGCATATTATCTCCCTGCTTCTGGAGAACGAACCCGGCGCTCTGTCTCGTGTTGTCGGCCTGTTTTCGCAACGCAACTACAACATCGAAAGCCTGACCGTGGCGCCGACCGAAGACCCGACCCTGTCGCGCCTGACGTTGACCACCGTGGGCCACGATGAGGTGATCGAGCAGATCACCAAGAATCTCAACAAGCTGATCGAAGTGGTCAAGCTGGTCGACCTGTCGGAAAGTGCCCACATCGAGCGCGAGCTGATGCTGGTCAAGGTCAAGGCCACGGGTGCACAGCGTGCCGAGATCAAGCGCACCACCGACATTTATCGCGGGCAGATCGTCGATGTAAGCGCCAGTGTTTATACCGTGCAACTGACCGGTACAAGCGACAAGCTGGACAGCTTCATCCAGTCGATCGGGACGGCCTCGATTCTGGAAACCGTACGCAGTGGTGTCACAGGGATCGCCCGTGGCGACAAAGTACTCAGCATCTAACCCAAATTAGCGAATGGCCTTACGGCCTGGATATATAGAGGAACCTCATGAAAGTTTATTACGATAAAGATTGTGACCTGTCGATCATCCAGGGCAAGAAAGTCGCCATCATCGGTTACGGCTCCCAGGGCCACGCTCAAGCGTGCAACCTGAAAGATTCCGGCGTTGACGTTACCGTTGGCCTGCGCAAAGGCTCGGCTACCGTTGCCAAGGCTGAAGCACACGGCCTGAAAGTGACCGACGTTGCTTCCGCTGTTGCGGCCGCCGACCTGGTCATGATCCTGACCCCGGACGAGTTCCAGTCCGCGCTGTACAAGAACGAAATCGAGCCGAACATCAAGAAGGGCGCTACCCTGGCCTTTTCCCACGGTTTCGCGATTCACTACAACCAGGTTGTGCCACGCGCTGACCTCGACGTGATCATGATCGCGCCGAAGGCTCCGGGTCACACCGTGCGTTCCGAGTTCGTCAAAGGCGGCGGCATCCCTGACCTGATCGCGATCTACCAGGACGCATCCGGCAACGCTAAAAACGTAGCTCTGTCCTACGCTGCCGGCGTCGGCGGTGGCCGTACCGGTATCATCGAAACCACCTTCAAGGACGAGACTGAAACCGACCTGTTCGGCGAACAAGCCGTACTGTGCGGCGGTACCGTTGAACTGGTGAAAGCCGGTTTCGAAACCCTGGTTGAAGCTGGCTACGCGCCGGAAATGGCCTACTTCGAATGCCTGCACGAACTGAAGCTGATCGTTGACCTCATGTACGAAGGCGGTATCGCCAACATGAACTACTCGATCTCCAATAACGCTGAATACGGCGAATACGTGACCGGCCCGGAAGTGATCAACGCCGAATCCCGTCAGGCTATGCGCAACGCCCTGAAACGTATTCAGGACGGCGAATACGCCAAAATGTTCATCAGCGAAGGCGCTACCGGCTACCCTTCGATGACCGCCAAGCGTCGTAACAACGCCGCTCACGGTATCGAGATCATCGGTGAGCAACTGCGTTCCATGATGCCGTGGATCGGTGCCAACAAGATCGTCGACAAAGCCAAGAACTAAGTCGTACGTATCAACAGAAAACGCGGCTTAGGCCGCGTTTTTTCGTTTGGCAGACAGGTTCTGGTATAAAGCTGCATCGTTTGCGGGCGAACACTCGCCGCAAGTATTTGTCGAATTTTTTTCACCCGTTGCAAGGTAAAGTCCATGAGCGAACGTCCCGAAGAGCCAAGCCAGGCTTCTGACGCCGAAAGCCTGCTACCCATCGATGAACATGTCGAAGAAGGACATGACGCGGAAGGTCGCAAGGTTCGGCATCGTGGCATCTATCTGCTGCCCAACCTGTTCACCACGGCGAACCTGTTTGCCGGCTTCTATTCCATCATCAACTCCATGAGCGCCCAAAGTGCATTGGCGGCAGGTGATGCGGCAAGCGCCAGCAAATATTTCGGTTTTGCGGCCATCGCCATTTTCGTGGCCATGGTGCTCGATGGCCTAGATGGTCGCGTGGCGCGCATGACCAATACGCAAAGTGCCTTCGGTGCCGAGTACGACTCGTTGTCGGATATGGTCGCGTTTGGTGTCGCGCCTGCGTTGCTGGCATTTGCCTGGGCGCTGGGTGACATGGGCAAGGTCGGCTGGATGGTTGCCTTCATTTATGTCGCGGGCGCGGCTTTGCGCCTGGCACGCTTCAACACCCAGGTGGGAACTGCCGACAAGCGTTACTTCATCGGTCTGGCCAGCCCAGCGGCCGCGGGTGTGGTGGCGGGTATCGTCTGGGCGTTCAGTGATTACGGCATCCAGGGTTCGAAGATGTCGTTCCTGGTGGCCTTGATGGTGGCTGCGGCCGGCATGCTGATGGTCAGTAACATCAAGTACAACAGCTTCAAGGAGCTGGACCTCAAGGGGCGCGTACCTTTTGTGGCAATCCTGGCGGTGGTACTGGTATTTGCCGTAGTGTTCAGTGATCCTCCGCGCATTCTGCTGCTGGCGTTCCTGGTCTACGCCGCTTCGGGGCCGGTTCAGTATTTGCTGCATTTGCGCCGCGACAAAACATTGCCTTAATGTAATTTCGCCCATACTCCGCAGTCTATTGGTGCATCTGTTCTCCAATGCTGCGGAGTTGCCATGTTAATCAAATTGCCTAAAGCGTCCGATTGCCCCGAATCGGATGTCACTCCAGAGTCCTTCTATCTTTCCCGCCGCAGCTTGCTCAGTGGTGCGCTCGCCGGCATCGCAGCCAGCAGCTTGCCGCGTTGGGCCAATGCCGCAGATGCCTCGCGCTATGCTGATGTAGAGGCGGGCAGGGCACCGAACTGGTTTACCGAAAAACTGCCGAGCACCCAATGGCAGGCGATCACGGTAAAGGATGAAGCGATCACGCCGTTCAAAGATGCGACTCACTACAACAACTTCTATGAGTTCGGCACCGGCAAGGGCGACCCTGCAGCCAATGCGGGTTCATTGAAGACCGAGCCGTGGAGTGTGGTGATTGACGGCGAGGTGGCGAGGCCGGGCCGTTATGCCCTGGAAGACTTCATGAAGCCCTACCAGTTGGAGGAGCGCATCTACCGCCTGCGCTGCGTGGAGGCGTGGTCGATGGTTATTCCATGGATCGGTTTCCCGATCTCGGCATTGCTCAAGCAGGTTGAGCCGACCTCCAAAGCCAAATACATCCGTTTCGAAACGCTGCAGGATCCCAAGAGCATGCCGGGGCAGCGTTCGAGTTTTGGTTTGATCGATTGGCCGTATGTAGAAGGCTTGCGGCTGGATGAGGCGATGAATCCTCTGGCGATCCTGGCTGTGGGGATGTATGGGCGCGAATTGCCTAATCAGAACGGCGCGCCGCTGCGCTTGGTAGTCCCTTGGAAGTATGGCTTCAAGAGTGTGAAGTCGATTGTACGGATCAGCCTCGTGAGCGAGCAGCCGAAAACCACCTGGCAGAGCATTGCCGCGGATGAGTATGGGTTCTACGCGAACGTGAACCCTACAGTAGACCATCCGCGTTGGACCCAGGCGCGGGAGCGTCGTCTGCCGAGCGGCTTGTTCAGTCCTAATGTGCGTGAGACGCAGATGTTCAACGGCTACGCCGATGAGGTGGCTTCTCTTTATACCGATCTGGATTTACGGAAGAACTACTGATGCGCTATCCGGTGTGGCGCATTGGCGTCTTTATGGCGGTGGCGATATGGCCCTTGTATTGGTTGTATGAAGCCTGGAGTTTTGCCCTGGGGCCTGATCCGGGCAAGGTACTGGTCGATCGTTTGGGGCTGGGCACGTTGATCCTGTTGCTGATCACCCTGGGAATGACGCCACTGCAGAAGCTTAGCGGTTGGGCGGGGTGGATCGCGGTGCGCCGGCAACTGGGGTTGTGGTGCTTCGCTTATGTGGTGCTGCACCTGGCAGCTTACTGCGTATTTGTACTCGGCCTGGATTGGTCGCAGCTGGGCGTGGAGCTGCGCAAGCGGCCCTACATTATTGTCGGTGCGTTGGGGTTCCTGTCGTTGCTGGTACTGGCGGTGACGTCGAATCGCTACAGTCAGCGTCGGCTCGGCAGTCGTTGGAAGAAGCTGCATCGCCTGGTGTATGTAATTCTTGGGCTTGGCTTGCTGCATATGTTGTGGATCGTGCGGGCGGATCTGAAGGAGTGGGTTATCTATGCGTCTATAGGTGCGCTACTGCTGGTGCTGCGGATACCGCCGGTAATGCGGCGAATCCCCCGCCTTATTGCGAAAAAACCACTTTCTGCAACAAAAGCGTAATTAACGGTTGACGGCAGATTCTGGAAGTCTATAATTCGCCCCACTTCCGGCGCAGTCGAAACGGAAAACTCCTTGGTAAACAAAGAGTTATGCGAGATTCGACAGCGACCTGCTTCA
>NZ_JACCQQ010000032.1:0-41575 GCF_014268345.1 Pseudomonas sp. SWRI18 | reverse complement strand
GCGGTTGGCCAGCCAGCACATCCATTGACTGACCCACCGCATTCGCGAGCAAGCCCGCTCCCACAGTTGGATTAGTGTATAGCCGCCGCTACCGGGGAAATTTCCGACAGCGTTTTGAGGTTGCCCCTAGGAAACTCGATCTCTAGTCTCCGTACACCGCTGCAAACGCAGCGGACGGGCGTCGCGGCCCGGTTTGCTACGGAACAAAGCACCATCTGCCTTTCAGTAAGCGGTTTTTTATCGTCTACTGTGCGGCGCTATGGCGGCTGTGCGCGGGATACCTTCGGGTATGCCGGGTTGTTCCTAGACCGGTCCGCGAACCTGCGTACAGCTGCCACCCTCCATCGCGTCGCGGCGATCAGTGGCAGCTCCACCTTTACCTAGGAACTTCACAATGATCAAACCCACCCCAAATCCCCCACTCGACGCCAACGACGCGCCCGTCGTGCTATTGCGCGTAAAAGACGGCATCCCCACCGAAGACCTGCTGGTCAACCTCACCGAAACACTGGCGTCAGCCCATGCCCTGACCTGCAACTTTGCCTTCGAACTGGACAGCTCGCGGCGCGAAGGCGCATTGGGTGTCGCGCAGTTGATTGAAGTGGCACAGTTACTGGCCGAGCGGGTGCTGGAAGGCGTTGAGCCGTCGACTGCAATTGGCTAGATCAAATCAAACCCACCGGGTGTAAACCGATTCAACTGTGGGAGCTGGCTTGCCTGCGATAGCCATAGGTATCTACACATCTTTATTGAGAGCATGCGAGCATCTGTAGTAAGCGGGCTTGTCCCGCGCTGGGCTGCGAAGCAGCCCCAAACCAGGCGACTTGGATTTATCTGGAACTCGGCGGCGTCTTTATTGGGGCGGCTTCGCCACCCAGCGCGGGACAAGCCCGCTCACTACAGGGACACTTTTCAGTCGTTGAGAGTTGTGTAGATACCTATGGCTATCGCAGGCAAGCCCGCTCCCACAATTTGCCCGTGTTCGACTTGAGACCGAGTTAGAGCTTACGCACGTTCTCGGCCTGTGGCCCTTTGGGCCCCTGGATAACATCAAAATCCACTTTTTGATTTTCATCCAAACTCTTGAAGCCAGGACTTGCAATAGCTGAATAGTGGACAAAAATATCCTCGCCGTCAGTATCGGACGTGATGAACCCAAACCCTTTCTCCGCGTTAAACCACTTCACCGTACCTGTCGCCATGACCGTTCTCCTGCCGTCACTTTCAACGTTTTGCACGGGGCATGCGAATGAGTTTCAGACGAAACGCATAGATGCCCTTGGGGCCATGGATTCTGGAAAACTGCACCCGCTGGCCCTTTCTAAACCAAAGACCTGCCGAGCTCTTCAGATCCAACAGTACCGGCTCTCTTCCGCCGTCCGGTTCGATCAAACCTTCTCCGGTAGTGCGGCTGTAAGATTTGATCGTGCCCGTCACCATTTCCATGATCACCCCCTGCATCTCTTGATTACCTGCGCGCAGTACCTGGCGCCATGGAACCGCAAGGGGCCAACACTGACTACTGTCAAAGTTGACAGGTAGAGGGGGTTTAAGACGAATGGCACGGTGGCAATCCGTGGTTCACTTCATGCATCCGATGACTTTTTGCGCTTGCGCGGTTTTCGCGGCTTGGGAGGGGCTGGCGGGACGTCACTGCATTGAGTGTCGGCCGACTGGACGGCAACCTCTTTGCCATCGCGATCCAGGGCCATAAAGCCGATGCCTTTGACCGCATCAAACCACTTGACCGTAGGCCTATCCATCACCGCCTCCCGAGCCGCGCAGGGCTGCGCGGCTCATCGCTCTATCAAACCCTGCTGGCGGCGTATTGCCTACTGTCAACCTTGACAGGTAGACGCACGACAGCAGGCGCGCGACCGTCAGGAATCGCGACGCAAATCCGGTGGAATCGGCAGGTCTTTGAGCGGATCCGGGCGCTTGCCCTTGCCCGCGCGGTATTGGCGAATCTGATAGACATAGGCCAACACCTGGGCCACGGCCAGGTAAAGCCCGGCGGGGATTTCCTGGTCAAGGTCGGTGGAGTAGAAGATCGAGCGCGCCAGCTCCGGCGACTCCAGCAACAGGATGTCGTTGGCCACGGCGATTTCGCGGATTTTCAACGCGGTAAAGTCACTGCCCTTGGCCAGCAGCATCGGCGCGCCGCCTTTCTCCGGGTCGTACTTGAGCGCCACGGCGTAGTGCGTCGGGTTGGTGATGACCACGTCGGCGTCGGGCACCGCCGCCATCATCTTGCGCTGGGACATTTCGCGCTGCAGCTGGCGAATACGCTGTTTGACCTCGGGCCGGCCTTCGGAATCCTTGTGTTCGTCGCGCACTTCCTGCTTGGTCATCAGCAGTTTCTTGTGGCTTTCCCACAGCTGGATCGGCGCATCCACCGCCGCGATGATGATCAGCCCGGCGGCCATCCACAGCGCACTCCAGCCCACCACCTGCACGCTGTGGATGATCGCCGACTCCAGCGGTTCATGGGCGATCAGCAGCAGGTCGTCGATGTCGGACGACAACACCACCAGCGCCACAAACAGGATCAGGATAAATTTGGCCAAAGCCTTGAGCAGCTCCACCAGGGCCTTGGCGGAAAACATGCGCTTGAGCCCGGCGCCGGGGTTCATGCGGCTGAACTTGGGTGCCATGCTGCCGGCGGCAAACAGCCAGCCGCCAAGGGCGACCGGGCCGATCAGCGCGGCCAGCAGCAAGGTGATCAGAATAGGCTGCACCGCCAGCAGTGCGATCTTGCCCGAGTGCAGCAGGTACTGGCCCATGGCGTCGGGGTTGAGCAGCACTTCGCGGGGCAAGGCGAAGTTGTGCTTCATCAACTCCATCAAGTCCAGCGCCAGGCCGCCGCCATAAATCAGCAAGGCGCCAGCGCCGGCCATCATGGTGGCGACGGTGTTGAGTTCCTTGGAGCGAGCAATTTCGCCCTTTTCCCTGGAGTCCTTTTTGCGTTTCTCCGTGGGGTCTTCTGTCTTGTCCTGACCACTCTCGCTCTCGGCCATGGCTCAGCGCGCCCGTGCCAGATCACGTAAGAACTGCAGGGCGTCAGTCGCCAGCGGTTGATACTGATTGAGAATGTCCGCCAGGCCGACCCAGAAAATCCACATGCCCAACACCAGGGTCAACGGGAAACCGATGGAAAAGATGTTCAACTGCGGCGCCGCGCGGGTCATCACGCCAAAGGCGATATTGATCACCAGCAATGCGGTGATCGCCGGCAGCACCAGCAACAGAGAAGCGCCGAACACCCAGCCCAGGCGCCCGACGATTTCCCAAAAATGGTTGACCACCAGGCCCGAACCCACCGGCAAGGTGGTGAAACTCTCGGTCATCACCTCGAAGGCCACCAGATGGCCGTTCATGGCCAGGAACAGCAAGGTGACCAGCATGGTCAGGAATTGCCCGATCACCGCCGCCGAGACACCGTTGGTAGGGTCGACCATGGACGCGAAGCCCATGCCCATCTGGACCGAGATGATTTGCCCGGCGATCACAAAGGCCTGGAAAAACAGCGAGAGGGAAAAGCCCATGAGTGTGCCGATCAGAATCTGCTCGGCAATCAGCAGTAACGCGCTGAGGTCGATGGCGTTGACTGGGGGCATCGGCGGCAAACCTGGCACGATCACCACGGTAATCGCCACCGCAAAGTACAGGCGCACACGCCGGGGTACCAGGGTCGTGCCGAACACCGGCATGGCCATCAACATGGCCGTGACGCGGAACAGCGGCAGGATGAAGGCAGCCACCCACGTGCTGATCTGGGTGTCGGTCAATGCCAGCAAGGACTGCATCGGGTCAGCCGATCAACTGCGGAATACTGCCGTACAACTGCAGGATGTATTCCATGAAGGTCTGCACCAGCCACGGGCCGGCGACGATCAGCGTGACCAGCATCACCAGCAGGCGCGGCAGGAAGCTCAAGGTCTGTTCGTTGATCTGGGTCGCCGCCTGGAACATCGCCACCAGCAGGCCCACCAACAGGCTGGGCACCACCAGCACCGCGACCATCACGGTGGTCAACCACAGCGCTTCGCGGAACAGGTCGACCGCTACTTCTGGAGTCATGGCCCTATACTCCGCCGAAACTGCCGGCCAGGGTGCCGATAATCAGCGCCCAGCCGTCCACCAGCACAAACAGCATGATCTTGAACGGCAACGAAATGATCAACGGCGAGAGCATCATCATACCCATGGCCATCAGCACGCTCGCCACCACCAGGTCGATGATCAGGAACGGGATGAAGATCATGAAGCCGATCTGGAACGCGGTCTTCAATTCGGACGTGACGAACGCCGGCACCAGGATGGTCAACGGCGCCTGGTCGGGGGTGGCGATGTCGGTCCGCTTGGACAGGCGCATGAACAGTTCCAGGTCGCTGGAGCGGGTCTGCGACAACATGAAGTCTTTGATCGGCACCTGGGCGCGGTCGATCGCCACCTGGGCGGTGATGGTTTCCGCCAGGTACGGCTGCAGCGCTTGTTGGTTCACCTTGTCGAACACCGGCGCCATGATGAACATGGTCAGGAACAAGGCCATGCCGGTGAGGATCTGGTTCGACGGCGTCTGCTGCAGGCCCAGGGCCTGACGCAGGATCGAGAACACGATGATGATCCGCGTGAAGCTGGTCATCAGCATGACAAACGCCGGGATGAAGCTCAGCGCGGTCATGATCAGCAGGATCTGCAGGCTGACCGAATACTCCTGCGCCCCTGCCGCGTTGGTGCCCAGGGTGATCGCCGGGATCGACAACGGGTCGGCGCCAAACGCCAGCGGCGCGGCCAGCAACAGCATGAGCGCCAATAAAACGCGCATTACTTCTTATCCTTCTGATCCTTGCCCAGCAACTCCATCAGGCGCTGGGCGAATTCTGGCGTGGCAGCCTTGGTCTCGGCCACGTCCACCGGCGTCTTGAGCACGTGCAACGGGGTGATGCGGCCGGGGGTGATGCCCAGCAGAATCTGCTCCTCGCCCACTTGCACCAGCACCAGCCGATCGCGCGGGCCGAGGGCACGGGAGCCGATCATTTCGATCACCTGGCCGTTGCCCGCGCCCGCGCTCTGTACGCGGCGCATCAGCCAGGCCAGCGCAAAGATCAAGCCGACCACCAGCAACAGGCCGAGCACCAGTTGGGTCAACTGCCCGCCGACACTGCCCACGGCAGGCGCGGCGGCGGCCTGAGCCACCGGCTCCGCTGCCCAGGCGTCCAACGGCAGCGCGACAAGAAGTGCCACCAGCAACCGTTTCATATCAGCGCAACTTCTTGATGCGTTCGCTCGGGCTGATCACGTCCGTCAGGCGGATGCCGAACTTTTCGTTGACCACGACGACTTCACCGTGGGCGATCAGCGTGCCGTTGACCAGCACGTCCAGCGGCTCGCCGGCCAGGCGATCGAGCTCGATCACCGAACCCTGGTTGAGTTGCAGCAGGTTGCGGATGTTGATTTCGGTGCTGCCGACCTCCATGGAGATCGACACCGGAATGTCGAGGATCACGTCCAGGTTCGGGCCGTCGAGGGTCACCGGGTCGTTGTTCTTCGGCACGCTGCCGAATTCTTCCATGGCCAGGCGGTTGCCGGCCGGCGCGGTGGCGGCGTCGGCGGCCAGCAGCGCGTCGATATCGTCCTGGCCAACATCGCCGGTTTCTTCCAGGGCAGCCGCCCATTCGTCAGCCAGGGCCTGGTCTTCGGCGGAAGTGTTTTCGTGTTCGGTAGCCATTACATGTCCTCGGCGGAGCAAACATTCATAAATTAATTAGGGTGCATCACCGACGGTTGATCGGTTCCACCACTTGCAGCGCCAGGTTGCCCTTGTGGGAACCCAGCTTGACCTTGAATGACGGCACGCCGTTGGCGCGCATGATCATTTCTTCCGGCAATTCGACCGGGATGATGTCGCCCGGCTGCATGTGCAAGATATCGCGCAGGCGCAACTGGCGACGGGCAACCGTGGCGCTCAGCGGTACGTCGACATCCAGCAAGTCTTCGCGCAGGGCCTTGACCCAGCGTTCGTCCTGGTCGTCCAGGTCGGACTGGAAGCCGGCGTCGAGCATTTCGCGCACCGGCTCGATCATCGAGTACGGCATGGTCACGTGCAGGTCGCCGCCGCCGCCATCGAGTTCGATGTGGAAGGTGGACACCACAATGGCTTCGCTGGGCCCGACGATGTTGGCCATGGCCGGGTTCACTTCCGAGTTGATGTACTCGAAACTGACTTCCATGATCGCCTGCCAGGCTTCCTTCAAATCGATGAAGGCTTGCTCCAGCACCATGCGCACCACCCGCAGCTCGGTGGGGGTGAATTCGCGGCCTTCGATCTTGGCGTGACGGCCGTCGCCGCCGAAGAAGTTGTCCACCAGCTTGAACACCAGCTTGGCGTCAAGGATGAACAGCGCGGTGCCGCGCAGCGGCTTGATCTTGACCAGGTTGAGGCTGGTGGGCACGTACAGCGAGTGCACGTACTCGCCGAACTTCATCACCTGCACGCCGCCCACCGCCACGTCCGCCGAACGGCGCAGCATGTTGAACATGCTGATGCGGGTGTAGCGGGCGAAGCGCTCGTTGATCATTTCCAGGGTCGGCATGCGTCCGCGGACG
Source organism: Pseudomonas sp. SWRI18 (assembly GCF_014268345.1). Classification (NCBI taxonomy): domain Bacteria; kingdom Pseudomonadati; phylum Pseudomonadota; class Gammaproteobacteria; order Pseudomonadales; family Pseudomonadaceae; genus Pseudomonas; species Pseudomonas sp. SWRI18. The sequence continues at coordinate 34,966 of NZ_JACCQQ010000032.1, read as the reverse complement.
ATGCGATCCTGGCTGGTAAGGTCGTAACTTTTGACGCTGCCGGGCTCGGCAGCCGTTTCGGTCTGTACCAGACCGTCGTCGACGCCATGCAACAGCGCGTCGATTTCATCCTGGGACAGCAGGTCTTGCACGGCCATGTCGTGATCCTACTGCAATACGAAGTTAGTGAAGAGCGCCTGCTCGACCACGACTTTGCCGAGTTCCTTCTGGGCCACTTCCTGCACGCTGGCGGTAACCTTCTGACGCAGCATTTCCTGGCCCACCGGCGTGGCGAGTGTGTCGAAGCCCTGGCTTGAAAACAGCATCACCAGGTTGTTGCGGATCACTGGCATATGCACCTTGAGGGCATCCAGGTCCGACTGGTTACGCGCCAGCAAGGTGATGCTCACCTGCAGGTAGCGTTGACGGCCGTTCTGATTGAAGTTGGCGACAAAGGCCGGAAGCATCGGCTCGAAGATTGCCGGTTGCTTGACGTTAGTGGCGGTTTCGGCGGCGGGCGCCGGTTTCGCGGCGCTGCTGTGCATGATGTACCAGGTGCCGCCCACCGAGGCGCCAATGGCCAGGAGCAGGCCCACGACTATCATCAGGATAAGCTTGAGCTTGCCTTTGCCCGCCGGTGGTTTTGCTGCTGCGTCGTCGCTCTTCGCCATGCCAATAATCCGTCACTATTCGGGGATTCATAGATCTACGGGAAGGCAAGAGCAAGTGTTATGCCAGAGTTGTCTGGGCTATCTGCAAGAGGACCACGAAATTCGCCACACCACAGGTCCCCTGTGGGAGCGGGCTTGCTCGCGAATGCGGTGAGTAGTGAGCGGGCTTGCCCCGCGCTGGGTGGCGAAGCCGCCCCAAACCAGGCGACTCGGTTCTACCTGGAGGTCGGCGGTGTTTTTATTGGGGCCGCTTCGCACCCCAGCGCGGGGCAAGCCCGCTCACTACAGGCCACTATCGCAGGCAAGCCAGCTCCCACATGGCGGAGTTTCGACAGCAATCAGGCGTAGTAATCGACGGCGCTGGAACCGACCACGGTGGAGGTCACCGGCGTTACCGCTTCGGCCACATCGATGGCGTTGCCGCTGTCGCCGTTATCGCCACCCCGCCCGCCGCCACTCACGCCACGGGTCTGGGCCTGTTGTTGCTGCTCCTGGCCGCGGGACTGGTCGGACACATTTACATCCACTTGCCCCATGCCCTGCTGGGCAAACATTTCGCGCAAGCGGCCGGACTGGCTTTCCAGGGCTTCACGCACCACCGGATGCGCGCTCATGAAGTTGACCTGGGCCTGCTGGTCGGCGGTCATGTTGACCTTGATGTCCAGGCGGCCGAGTTCAGCCGGTTGCAACTGGATCTCCGCCGACTTGAGGTTGGCGCTGGACAGGTACATCACGCGGTTGACGATCTCGTCGGTCCAACCGCTCTGATGCATGGCCAACGGTGCGTTGGCTACCGGCGGCAAGGCATTGGCGGTTTTCGGCGTGGCGGCCTGGGTCAACGCGGCCAAGCGATTGGCGAAGTCGTCGACTCGGGTATCGCTGCTGGCGTTCTTCAGGTCCTTGAGGCCGTCTTCGATCAGCCCGCTGAAGGCTTTGTCGCCGCCCTCGGTGCTGTCCTTGGTGGCTTGCTGGTCGACCATGGTGGCCATGCCGGCAGCGAAATTCTGCGCGGCGGTCGGTTGATCCAGAGTCGACGGCGGCGCGGTTTTCGCCGTCGCCTGGCTGCTGGCCGACACGTGCCCACCCTGCTCCATCGCCAGGCGTACAGCCGGCATGGCGTCCAGGGGATCGGCTTGCGGATCGAAGGTTGGCTTGGCCGGCTCGGTCGCAATGATCGGCGTCGCCACCACCGGCAGGGCCTGGTCATCGGTGGCGGCGACGGGCACCGTGGTCTCCACAGGAACCGGCACGGCCACCGGGGTCACGCTGGCGATCAACGCCGGGTCGACTACCGGATCAACCGGGGGCAGTTGTACCAGGCTCGGGTCGACAGCTGCGTCGTCATCGCTGCTGGCACTGTCATCGGTCTTGGCCGGCGGGCTGGCAGGCAAGGTATTGCCGCTATCGGCAACCGCTGGCGTACCGGCGGCAGGCTTGTCGCCGCCCGCCACAGGTTTGGCGCTGGCGTCGGCCGGCTTGTCCCGCGTGGGTTTGGCCGCGCTGTCGTCGGCCTTGGCGCTGGGCTTGGGACCCTGGCTGGCAAACACTTGAGCGAAGCCAGGGCCCTTGTCCCGTGGGTCCGCAGCGGCTGCCGGCGGGTTGACGGCGGGCGCTTGAGGCTTGGCCGCGGGGGCAGCCTGAAGGAGCGAATTCGGGGCGACTGGCATAGGTAAAGGTCTCCACTGCATGGGGATCGGGGATGCAGTACGAAGAGATAGAGCAAGAGTCGGGCCAGGTTGATCGTTCCCATGCTCCGCGTAGGAACGATCATTGGGTCAGAGCTGAAAGCGCTGGCGCTCGGACTCATACAGCGGCCTGACCAACGCAAACTCCTGATCAATCTGGTCCACCAACGCCCCAAGTTCCGCAGCGGGACCGGCGGACTCCTCTTCAAGCTGCTGGCACAGTTGCGTCAGCCGCACCGCGCCGAGGTTTCCACTGCTTCCCTTGAAACTATGCGCGATCAGCCCCAACGCCTTGGCGTCATCGCGCGCCTTGCGCAGGGCCTCGACGCGCTTCTGGGAATCATCAAGAAAGGTCTCGAGCAGCTTGGGATACTCGCTTTCCATGACCTCCTGCAAACTTGACAACACGTCGGGGTCCAGATGTAGATCAACCACTTGCTCGCTCCTTGATCAAGAATCGGTGGATTATGCCAGAGCCTCCCAGGAAAACTCTACGCAGACACGACGCCCGCCTTCGGACCAGCGTACCGCGCTGCACAGTTCGCGCACCAGGCTCAAACCCCGGCCAGACAGGCGGTCGATGTCCTGCGGCCGCGCCAGTACGTGCTCCACGTCAAAGCCCGGCCCGCTGTCTTCGACACACAGGCTCAGGCGACCGCCCGCCTCCGTGGGCAGCACCTGCACCTGCACGCGCACGTGACCACTGCTCAATTGCGTCAGGCGCTCATTGCGCTGGCGATAATACTCGGCGAACCCCTGGGCATCGCGCTTGAGCCGCGAATCCAGGCCCAGCACGCCATGTTCCAGCGCATTCGAATACAGCTCGGCCATCACGCTGTAGAGCGCCCCGCTCTGCTCACGCAACCCGTGGATCTCCAGCAGCAGTTGCAGCAGGTACGGCAACGGGTTGTAGCGTTTCAAGGTTTCGGCACGAAACTCGAAGTTCGCCGACCAGTTCAGCGGAGAGGACTGCCCACTGTCGGCGTACAACGGCCCCGCCGCGCGAAGCGACTGGCCGGCCTGGAGGGTGATTTCCAGCATGCTCACGTCATCGCGCGCCTCACCTCGAAACGCCGCCAGGGCCTGCTCGATCTCGTCAAATAACCGATCAGGCTCGCGATTGGCGGCGAACACCTGCTGCAAGCGCTCTGCGCCAAACAGCTGATCATCAGGGCCGGCCGTCTCCAGCACACCGTCGGAGAGCAGGAACACCCGGTCGCCCAAGGCCATGGGCCAGACTTCGGTGCGATCATCAAAGGCCTCGGCCGACAGCACGCCCAGGGGCAAATGCCGCGATTCCAGCGGCGTGCGCTTGCCGCTGGCAATTTCATGTACATAGCCTTCAGGCATGCCGCCGTTCCACACCTCCACCACGCGCCGCTGCGTGCTCAGGCACAACAGCGTGGCGCAGCAGAACATGTCCACGGGCAGGATGCGCTTGAGCTTGGCGTTCATCTCGCGCAGGGTCTGCGCCAGGCCGTAGCCCTTGGCAGTCATGCCGTAGAAGACTTCTGCCAGGGGCATGGCGCCCACTGCGGCCGGCAGGCCGTGGCCGGTGAAATCACCGAGCAGCACGTGCATGTCACCGGAAGGCGTGTAGGCCGCCAACAGCAAGTCGCCGTTGAACAGCGCATAGGGCGATTGCAGGTAGCGGATGTTCGGCGCGGCATTGATGCAGCCCGAATGCGCGACCTTGTCGAACACCTCCTTGGCCACCCGCTGCTCGTGCAGCAGGTAGTCGTGATGCTTGGCGATCAGGTCACGCTGCTCCAGGACCGTGGCCTGCAACCGACGCAAGCGGTCCATGGCATTGATCTTGGCCGCCAGGATCAGCGGATTGTAGGGCTTGGGCAAAAAGTCATCGCCGCCGGCATCCAGGCACTCGGCCAGGTCGGCGCTTTCGCGCAACGAGGTGAGGAAAATGATAGGAACCAGCGCTTCACCGGCCAACTGCTTGATCCATCGCGCGGCGGCGAAGCCATCCATCACCGGCATCAAGGCATCCATCAACACAAGCTGCGGACGCTCGCGGGCGAATACCTCAACGGCTTGCTCGCCGTTGGTGGCGGTGAGTACCTGATGGCCCTGGCGGCGCACGATGGTCGACAGCAGCAGCAGGTCGGCGGCGCTGTCTTCGGCGATCAGGATCGTCAGCGTCTCGAGGGGGGCCAGGACGCTCAATTGATGTCGAACAGCTTATCGAAGTTGGAGATCGCCAGAATCTTGCGCACGTCGGCGTTGCAGTTGATCACACTGACATCCGACTCATCGCCGCCGGCGTGGTCCCGCAGCAACAGGAGCATGCCCAAGGCAGAACTGTCGATGTAGGTAGTTTCCTTCAAGTTGACGACATAGGCTTCAGGCACCTTATAGAACCGCTCGTAGGCTTCACGAAAGGCCTGGTGGCTACCGAAATCGAACCGGCCCTTGATGGCGATCGTCAACTTCTTCCCGTCCAGGGAGACTTCTGACTCGATTGACATGCGACTGCTTCCTTGTCATTGGCGATGAAGGAAGGTTTAGCAGGTGAACTGAATGTGGGCAACACGACGAAGCAAATGTGGGAGCTGGCTTGCCTGCGATTGCGGTGGGTATCTACACAACTTTCAGAGGCTGACTTCACCCCCTGTGGGAGCTGTCGAGCTTTAGCGAGGCTGCGAAAGCGGTGGGTCAGGCGAAAAAAATGCCAGCAGTGCCGCCGCCTTCGCAGCCTCGCTGGGGCTCGACAGCTCCCACATTTTGAACCGAGTTCAACATGAATACCGGTCGGCTCTAAGGCCGCCGCGCTTTGTTTTTGATCTTGATCTGGGGCGCCCCGTCAACCACGCTGGCCGTAATTCGATATTGATTTGGGGGGTAAACCGGCAGGACGCCGGTTTAGCCGCCCCGCGCCATGGATGGCGCGTGGCGGCGGCCCCCCAAATCAATGTCGGATTACGGGCATGCCGAGCCTAGGCGAGGCACCGAGTGGTGGGGCGAAGCGTTTTGGGTTACTTTTTGCGCTCTTCAAAAAGTGACCCGCCGTAAGGGCGGAACCCTAAGCCGCCGTTACCGCAGCAACGGATATGTACTCGGTCAAACCCAAAAAACGGTCGGCCCGTAGGCCGCCCTCGCCACACACCGTCGAAAGTTGTGTAGATACCTATGCTGCGATTGCGGTGGGTCAGCTTGCTCATCTGGCACTGATACATCGCTATCGCAGGCAAGCCAGCTCCCACATTTGACGGAGCCGGCAGTTAGAATTGGGACTGGCGTGGCAGCCGTTGTGACAGCTCGTCCAGCAGCTTCTGCTCGCGCTTGTCTTCCAGCGCCCTGGCCTCGTCGATGTAGCGCTGCACCAGCTTGCGCAGCCCTTCGACACGGGCGAACGCCTGTTGCCAACTTTCGCGGGCTTTATCCAGGTTGTTCTGGTGCCATGCCAGGCTCTGGCGTTGCTGGCCGACGGCGGTTTCCAGCTGGTTGAGAAAGCCCTGGTAACCCATCAGCCATTGGCCCGACACGCCTTTGGCACCACGGTCGATCCATTGCTGCTGGTACTCACTGCGAAAACGCTCCAGGTCGCCCAGCTTGCTTTCGGCCAGGCGCACCTGGCCCTGGAAGTAGCCCAGGCGTTGCACGGCGGTTTTCTCGGCCTTCTCGGCCATGTCCACCACCGGAGCCAGGCGCGCAGCGCGGCTGTTGGCCATGGCTTAGCCGCCCGGCGCGGGCGCGAAGATCGACTGCAGGTGCGCTTCGCTTTCGCCCATGCTGATCTTGTCGTTGAGGCCCTGGCGCAGGTAGGTCACCAGTTGCGGTTGCAGGGCGATGGCCAGGTCGGTCTCGCGATCACCACCGGCCACGTAGGCACCGACGCTGATCAAGTCGCGGCTCTGCTGGTAGCGCGACCACAACTGCTTGAATTGTTGCGCACGGGCCATGTGCTCCGGGGTGACCACCGCCGGCATCACCCGGCTGATGGACGCTTCGATGTCGATGGCCGGGTAATGCCCTTCCTCGGCCAGCCGCCGCGAGAGCACGATGTGGCCGTCGAGCACGCCCCGCGCCGAGTCGGCAATCGGGTCCTGCTGGTCATCGCCTTCGGACAGCACGGTGTAGAACGCGGTGATCGAGCCACCGCCGGCCTCGGCGTTACCGGCGCGCTCCACCAGCTTGGGGAGTTTGGCGAACACCGACGGCGGATAACCCTTGGTCGCCGGCGGTTCGCCAATGGCCAGGGCGATTTCCCGCTGGGCCTGGGCGAAACGCGTGAGCGAGTCCATCAGCAACAGGACGTTCTTACCCTTGTCACGAAAATATTCGGCGATGCGCGTACAGTACATGGCGGCGCGCAGGCGCATCAGCGGTGCATCGTCCGCCGGCGAAGCAACCACAACCGAGCGCTTGAGGCCTTCTTCACCGAGGCTGTGCTCGATGAACTCCTTCACTTCGCGGCCTCGCTCGCCGATCAGCCCCACCACAATGATGTCGGCCTCGGTAAAGCGCGTCATCATGCCCAGCAACACCGATTTACCCACGCCGGTACCGGCGAACAGGCCCAGACGCTGGCCGCGGCCGACCGTCAATAAACCGTTGATGCTGCGAATGCCCACATCGAGCGGCTGGCTGATGGGGTTGCGGTTGAGCGGGTTGATGGTGGGGCCGTCCATCGGCACCCAGTCTTCGGCCTTCATGCCGCCCTTGCCGTCCAGCGCGCGGCCGGCGCCGTCGAGCACGCGGCCGAGCATGCTCATGCCCATCGGCAGGCGGCCAGTGTCGGCCAACGGCACCACGCGGGCGCCGGGCGCGATGCCGGCGATACTGCCCACCGGCATCAGGAAAATCTTATTGCCGGAAAAACCCATCACTTCGGCTTCGACCTGCACCGGATGGTAGCTGTCGTCGTTGATCACCATGCAGCGGCTGCCCATGGCGGCGCGCAGGCCCTCGGCTTCAAGGGTCAGGCCGACCATGCGCAACAGGCGCCCCTCGAGGATCGGTTGGCCGGGCAACTGCGTGGCGTCGGTGTAACCGCTCAAGCGCCTGGCGAAGCTGGTGCGATCAAGGCGCATCGGCGGCGTCCAGGTCCAGGCTCAGGTCGGGCTCGGCCGGGTTCAATACCTGCTCGTGGGCTTGGTCCAGCAGCTTGGCCATGATCTGGCTGATGCGGGTTTCCACCGTGGCATCGATGCGGCTGTGCTCGGTCTCGACACGGCAGCCACCCGGCTGCAAGGCGGCGTCTTCGACGATGCGCCAGGTTTCTTCATGGCGCTCGCGCAGGGCTTTGACCTGTTCGAAGTCCTGCGGGTTGATGTACAGCCGCACATTGCCGACGCCCAGGGGCAGCAGCTTGAGCGCTTCGCGCATGACGCTTTCGATCTGGCTGGAGTCGAGCACCAGCTCACGCTGGATCACCTGGCGAGCGATGTGCTGCACCAGGCCGACCATGGCTATTTCGATCTGTGAATCCTGCTCGGCGATAGGGTCGAACAAACCGCCCATCAAGCGCTCCAGGCTGGCCAGCTTGACGCTCAGCGCCGCCTCGGCTTCCTGGCGCACCTTGAGGGTGGTGCTGCGAAAACCGTCTTTCTCACCGGCGGCGAAGCCTTCGTTGTAGGCCTCCTGGCGGATGCTTTCCAACTCTTCCAGGGTCAGTGGCTGGACTTCGTCCAGCGGCACCTCCTCCATTTCCACCGGCGGCTCGATCACCGGTTCCGGCTCGGGCTCCGGCACGTGCGGATCGAAGCTGGGCAACGACCAGATGTCGAACCCGCCGACGTCGCGGGCGCGAATCAGGTCGCTGGGTGCCTCATCTTTGCTCGACATCACAGGCGCCTTAAATCATTTCTTCGCCGCCCTTCCCACCGAGAACGATTTCTCCGGCTTCGGCCATACGGCGGGCAATGGTGAGGATTTCCTTTTGTGCGGTTTCCACGTCGCTGACGCGCACCGGGCCCTTGGCTTCCAGGTCGTCGCGCAACAGTTCCGAGGCACGCTTGGACATGTTCTTGAAGATCTTTTCCTTGACGCCTTCGTCCGAACCCTTGAGGGCCAGCACCAGCACATCGGAGGACACTTCGCGCAGCAGCGCCTGGATGCCACGGTCGTCGACATCGGAGAGGTTGTTGAACACGAACATGAGGTCTTCGATCTGGCCGGACAGGGTGTCGTCGATCTCGCGGATCGAGTCCATCAACTGGCCTTCGACCGAGCTGTCGAGGAAGTTCATGATGTCCGCCGCACGCTTGATACCGCCCAGGGTGGTACGCGAGGCGTTCGAGTTGCCGGAGAACTGCTTCTCCAGGATGGTGTTCAATTCTTTCAAGGCCGCCGGCTGCACGGTGTTCAGCGACGACACGCGCAGGATGATGTCCAGGCGCACTTTATGGTCGAAGTGGCCGAGGACTTCACCGGCCTGGTCCGGATCGAGGTACGCCACCACGATCGCCTGGATCTGCGGGTGCTCGTAGCGGATCACGTCGGCGACGGCGCGTGGCTCCATCCATTTCAGGCTGTCGAGGCCGCTGGTGTTGCCACCGAGCAGGATGCGGTCGATCAGGCCGTTGGCCTTGTCTTCGCCCAGCGCCGAGGTGAGCATCTTGCGGATGTAGCTGTCGGAGCCGACGCCCAGGCTGGTCTGGTCGCCGACGATCTCGACGAACTCGCTCATCACCTGCTCGACTTGCTCGCGGTGCACATTGCGCATCTGCGCCATGGCCACGCCGACGCGCTGGACCTCTTTGGGGCCCATGTGACGCAGCACTTGGGCGGCATCGGTTTCACCCAGGGACAGCAGCAGCACGGCGGCTTTGTCGACCTTGGAGAGCTTGGCAACTGCGGCTCGATCACTCATCTGCGTTAATCCACTCTTTCACGACCTGGGCCACACGGCCCGGGTCTTCTGCCACCAGACTCTTGATTGCGTTCAACTGCGCGTCATAGCCTTCGCTCGGGCTCGGCAACAGGATGCTTTGCGGGCCGCCGAGGCTGACGCGGTCGTTGGCCAGTTCGCCGTCCAGGCCGCCCATGCCGCCCAACTCGACGTCGCTGCCACCAAAGGCCGCCAGTTGCTTGTTCTTGCCGTTGCCGGTGATGTTGTTGAGCACCGGACGCAGCACACCGAACACCAGTACCAGGATGAACAACACCCCCAGCACTTGTTTGACGATGTCCCAGAACCATGGCTGCGTGTAGAACGCGGCTTCGGCGATGACTTCGCCACGCTCGGCGGAGAACGGCATGTTGATCACGCTGACGCTGTCGCCACGGCTGGCGTCGAAACCGACGGCGTCCTGCACCAGGCGGGTGAAGCGCGCCAATTCGTCGGCGCTCCACGGCGCACGGGTGACCGCGCCGTCAGCGGCATTGACCTTGACCTGGTCATCGACCACCACCGACACCGACAGGCGATTGACGCGGCCTTGCTGCTGCTTGACGTGGCTGATGGAACGGTCGAGCTCGAAGTTCTTGGTGGACTGGTTACGCTTGTCCGCCGGGTACGGTGCGAGCATCGGCTGGCCGGTGGCCGGGTCCATGATCTGCTGGCCGTTGGCGTCCAGCAAAGGCTGGCCAGGCTGGATCGCGGCCGCCGCGGCAGCGCCCGCGCCACCGGTGGTCTGCGGCGCCGAGGCCGGGGATGGCGGCTGGTTGCTCAGGGCCCCCGGCACGCCTTGCGGCGGGCCATTGGCGGCGGTGCGCTGTTCGCTGGTGGACTGCTCGCTGCGCAGCGCCGGCTGGTCCGGGTTGAACTGCTCGGATGTCGACTCGACGGCGCTGAAGTCCACGTCGGCGGACACTTCAGCCTTGTAGCGGTCGTTGCCCAATACCGGCTGCAGGATGTTGTGCACACGCTGGGTGAGCATGCTTTCCATGCGGCGGCTGTAATCGAACTGCTTGCCGGCCTGGGTCAATGCCGAGTTTTCCGCCATGTCGGACAGTAGGTTGCCCTTCTGGTCGACCACGGTGATCTGCGACTTGCTCAATTCAGGCACGCTGGTGGCGACCAGGTTGATGATCGCCAGAACCTGGCCAGGCTCCAGGGAGCGGCCGGAGAACAGTTCCACCAGGACCGAGGCGCTGGGCTTGCGCTCGTCGCGCACGAACACCGAACTTTTCGGAATGGCCAGGTGCACGCGGGCGCCCTTGACGTTATTCAGGCTGGAGATGGTGCGTGCCAGTTCGCCTTCCAGGCCACGACGGTAGCGGGTGGCTTCCATGAACTGGCTGGTACCCAGGCCCTGGTCCTTGTCGAGGATCTCAAAACCGATGTTGGCGTCGGACGGGGTCACGCCGGCGGCGGCCAGCTTCATGCGCGCACGGGCCACGTCATCGGCCTTGACCAGCAAAGCGCCGGAGTTGGGCTCCACGGTGTAGGCGATGTCGGCGGCGGCGAGGGTTTCCATGATCTGCTTGGAATCCATGCCCGCCAGGCTGCCGTACAGCGGCCGGTAATCGGGTTGCTGCGACCACAACACCACGGCAAAACCAATCGCCACGCTGGCAGCCAGGCCAACCATCAGGCCCACCTGACGCAACATGGTCATTTCCGAGAGGTTTTCCAGGAACGACAGGCCAAACAGCGGCGGCTTGCCGTCTGCCTTGGCGGGTACGTTGTCCACGACTGCTTCTGCCATGACTTAAATCTCGTCCTTAAACCGGCATCTGCATGATGTCTTGATAGGCCTGCACCAGCTTGTTACGCACCTGGGTCAAGGCCTGAAAGGACACGCTGGCTTTTTGCGAGGCGACCATCACGTCGGTGAGGTCCACGCCGCTCTTACCGATCTCGAACGCATTGGCCAACTGGCTGGACGCTTGTTGGGTGTCACTGACTTTATTGATGGCCGAACCGAGCATGTCGGCAAAACTGCTCTGGCCCAGTTGCGGCACCTGCGCGACGGATTTCGGCTGAGCCATGGCATCCATTTGCATGGAGCGCATATCCAACATCAACCGATTGAATTCAATACCCTGGCTCATGACCTTCTCTCTCCGACAACCCGCAAATTTTTGACACTACGCAGCGATTACTAAGGGAGGTAGCAACAAGGGTGCCAGCTCTGGTTCAGCTCGTAAGAAAAGGCGACAAACCTTGTCGGCCTTTTTACCGCCATAGTGACGTTCAGAGGCTGGCGAGCTCCCCTTGTGGCGAGCGGGCTTGCCCCGCGTTGGGCTGCGAAGCAGCCCCAATGAAGACGAATGCGGTGTATCAGACATTCCTCTGCGCCTGGCTTTGGGGCTGCTTCGCAGCCCAACGCGGGGCAAGCCCGCTCGCCACAACATGCCCGCTCGCCACAGAAACCCTGCTCAGCGGGATTTCAGCGTCGGGCCAAGGGTGCGTGCGGTCAGGTGGCGAACAGATACGCTTCCACATCCATCCCGGCGTCGCGCATCTGCGCCAGCTTGTAGCGCAGGGTGCGCGGGCTGATGCCCAGGCGCTCGGCGGCCTCTTTGCGGCGGCCGCGCTCGGCGCGCAGGGTGTCGATGATCATCTGGAATTCGCGGCGACGCAGGTCGTCGCCCAGGGCACCGGCGGACTCCGCCTCCGCCACCGGCGGCGCGGGCGCCAGCGTTGGCAAGGGCGCCGCGCCGCTGCCCATGGCCAGGCAGAAATCCTGGGGTTGGATCAGGCCGCCCTGTTGCAGGATCAGCGCGCGCTGGATCGCGTTGTCCAGCTCGCGCACATTGCCCGGCCATGGATAGGCGATCAGGCACGCCTGGGCCTCGGCGGACAGGCGCGCCTGGGCATGCTTCATTTTTTTGACGTGGTTATTCAACAGGCGCTCGGCCAGCGGAATGATGTCCGCCGGGCGCTCGCGCAACGGGCGCCAGGCCAGGGGGAACACCGACAGCCGGTAGAACAGGTCTTCACGAAAGCGCCTCGCCGCCACTTCGCCCGCCAGGTCGCGGTTGGTGGTGGCGACCACGCGGATATCCAGCTGGATCGGCTTGCGCGCGCCGACGCGTTCCACTTCGCGCTCCTGCAGCACGCGCAGCAGCTTGGCTTGCAGGCCCAGGGGCATTTCCGAAATTTCATCGAGCAGGATGGTGCCGCCGTCGGCCTGTTCGAACTTGCCCGCCTGGGCCGCGATGGCGCCGGTGAACGAGCCTTTTTCATGGCCGAACAACGTGGCTTCGAGCATGTTGTCGGGGATCGCCGCGCAGTTGATCGCGATAAACGGCTGTTTGGCACGGGTCGATTGCTGGTGAATGTAACGCGCCAGCACCTCCTTGCCGGTGCCCGACTCGCCGGAGATCAACACGGTGGAATCGCTGCGCGCCACGCGGGCCGCCAGCTCCAGCAATTGTGCGCTGGCCGGTTCGAAGGCAATCGGGCCCTCGCCTTCAGTGGCCGGGATAACGCCCAGGGCATGCCGCGCGACCAGCTCGATCAGCGCCTTGGGTTCGAACGGCTTGACCAGGTAATCCGCCGCGCCTTGGCGCATCGCGTCGACCGCGCGCTCCACGGCGCCATGGGCGGTCATCAACAGCACCGGCAACTGCGGCTGGCGCGCACGCAGCAGGCCGAGCAACTGGTGACCATCCATGCCAGGCATGTTCACGTCGCTGACCACCAGGCTGAAGGACTCCTGCTCCACCGCTTCCAAGGCGTCCTCGGCAGAACCGACCGCCCGGTAGTCATGGCCCGCCAACAGCAGCGTGTCAGCCAATGCTTCACGCAGGGCGCGATCGTCTTCCACCAACAGAACCTTGATAGCCATATCCTCGTTACTCCGCGCTTGCCGCGCATGAAAACAGCGGCAAGGTCATCAATGCACAGGTGCCACGCCCCAGGCGCGAATGCAGCTGCAATTCTCCCTGATGCGCACGTGCCACAGCCTTGACCACGGTCAGGCCCAGGCCGGTGCCGTTGGTCTTGGTGGTAAAAAACGGCTCGCCCAAGCGGCGCAGCACCGCAGGTTCTATACCGCTGCCGCTGTCGCTGATGCACAGGCGCAGGGTCTGCCCACGGTTGTACAGGTGCACCTTGAGCCGCGCGCCGGTGCCGCTGGCCTGGGTGGCGTTTTCGATCAGGTTGAGCAGTGAACCCACCAGCGTGTCGCGGTTGCACAGCAGTTCACCGAGGTGGCTGTCGCACTGCCAGCGCACCTGGGCCTCTTGAATATGGGTGGCGGCAGCCGCTTGCAGGGCCTGCATCAACTCGGCCGGCGTGATGCGTTCGGTCAGCGGCAATTCGCCACGGGCGAACACCAGCATGTCGCGCACCTGGTGCTCCAGCTCATGCAGGCGCTCCTTGAGGCGACCGGCAAAGCGCTGGTGGGTGGCGGCGGGCAGTTGCTCGTCAGTCAAATGACTGGCGTAGATCAGCGCGGCCGACAGTGGCGTGCGGATCTGGTGCGCCAGGGAAGCGACCATGCGCCCCAGCGACGACAACCGCTCGTGGCGTGCCAACTGGTCTTGCAGGTGCCGGGTTTCAGTCAGGTCGTTGAGCAGCACCAACTGGCCCGGCTCCGCGTCCAGGGAACGGGTAGCGATGGACAAGCGGCGGCCGTCCTTGAGGGAAATTTCATGGCCGTCGTCTTCACGCGGCGCAAAGCAGCGAGTGATCACATGGCGCCACAGCTGCCCTTCCAGCGGCAGGCCGAGCATGTCGCAGGCGGCCGGGTTGGCTTCGCGCACGCGGCCCTCTTCATCGATGACGATCACGCCGCCCGGCAACAGCGAGAGCAGGTTTTGCAGGCGGTTGGCCAGGCGTTCCTTCTCGGCCAGCTCTTCCATGCGTTGGGCGCTGACCACGGCCAGCTCGCCCTTGAGCTCGGACACCCGCGCCTCGAGCAGGCTGTAGGAGTCGGTCAGTTGGCTCGACATCTGGCTGAACTGCGAGAACGCGTGTTCAAGCCCCTGGCGGGCCAGCGGCTCTACAGACGGAATGAGCCCCGGGATGACAGGGGTCGAAGCTACTTGGGCGGCGTGGGGCATCATGCTCTCTCGCTTGGCTGACCGTCAGTTAAACGGAACGTTGCGAGGGCTGTAGCAATACTTGTGCCGAAAAAAAACCGCTGATAAATCAGCGGCTTGAAAAACAGGCGTCAATCATCCGCCTGTTCATCACCTTCTTTGCGGCTCATGCCGTACTTGCGCATCTTCTCCACCAGGGTGGTGCGGCGGATGCGCAAGCGCTCGGCGGCACGCGCGACGATGCCGTTGGCGTCGTCCAGGGCCTGCTGGATAAGGCCTTGCTCCAGGTTGCCGAGGTAGTCCTTCAGGTCCAGGCCTTCGGGCGGCAGCATGGCGGTGGAACCGAAGTCCGGCGTGTGGCCGTTGATGGCGACCCGCTCTTCCAGGTCGCTGCGCAGGCTGTCGACCAGTTGCTCGTCTTCGTCGTCGACGTAGCGGAATTTCTTCGGCAACTCGACCACGCCGATCACACCGTAGGGGTGCATGATCGCCATGCGCTCCACCAGGTTGGCCAGCTCACGCACGTTGCCCGGCCAGCCGTGGCGGCACAGGGACATGATCGCGGCGGAGTTGAAACGGATCGAGCCGCGCTTTTCGTGTTCCATGCGCGAGATCAGTTCGTTCATCAGCAGCGGGATGTCTTCCACGCGCTCGCGCAGCGGGGCCATCTCGATCGGGAAGACGTTGAGGCGGTAATACAGGTCTTCGCGGAAGCTGCCGACCTCAATCATGCTTTCGAGGTTCTTGTGGGTCGCCGCGATGATGCGCACGTCGACGCTCTGGGTCTTGTTGCTGCCCACGCGCTCGAAGGTGCGCTCCTGCAACACGCGCAGCAGCTTGACCTGCATCGGCAGTGGCATATCGCCGATTTCATCAAGGAACAGCGTGCCGCCGTTGGCCAGCTCAAAGCGCCCGGCACGGCTGGTGATCGCCCCGGTAAAGGCGCCCTTCTCGTGGCCGAACAATTCGCTTTCGAGCAGCTCCGCCGGGATCGCCCCGCAGTTGACCGGCACAAAGGGCCCATCGCGGCGCTTGGAGTGATAATGCAGGTTGCGCGCGACCACTTCCTTGCCGGTGCCGGACTCGCCGAGGATCAGCACGCTGGCGTCGGTGTCGGCCACTTGCTGCATCATCTGGCGTACGTGCTGGATGGCGCGGCTGGTGCCCACAAGGCTGCGGAACAGGTTGGGTTCGCGGTGGCGACCGCGCTCACGGGCCTGGTCGTACATCTCGCGATAGACCTGGGCACGGTGCAGGGAATCGAGCAACTTGCTGTAGCTGGGCGGCATTTCCAGGTTAGAAAGCACGCGGCGGCGCTGGTCTTCCGGCAGGTCGACAGAAGAAATATCGCCCATCAGCAACACCGGAAGGAACTCATCCCAGGTAGACAGTGTCTTTAACAAGCCCAAAACAGCGCCAGGAGCGTTTACCGTCCCGATCAGCACACAGATGACTTCACGGCTCGATGACAACGAGCTGACAACCTGCTGCCAATCATGGCTGCCACAGGGCAAATTTTCTTCGCCAAGAAAATTTAAAATCACCGCCAAATCGCGGCGGCGGACGCTATCGTCATCGATCAGCAGAATTTTGGTTTCACGCCACATGCAATAGCAACTTCCCTAGTAAAACTTCCTGCCCGGTGAGAGCAATCGAGACGGCTGTAGGACTTCTTACTCTATAGACGTCTGAAATCTTAAAACAGCACTAGTTAAGTCAAAAAAGCTGGCACGGTCAAATTTATGACGCGCCGGTCGGATTAACTGCGTCTGCTTCAACCGAACAGATGGTAGACCTTTGACGCGTTTTTCGCTTGGTTGATCTGCGACATCTCTTCGAAAATCGCCTGGCGCTCGCCCGTCGTCACTTCAAGCAGCTGCTGGTACACCGTCAACAGGCTCTCCAGCTTCTCGCGCAGCGCATCTTCATCCACCGGCACTTCGCTGAGCACCTCGTCAATCACGCCACGACAGCCCATGTCCAGTTCGCCGATGGCGTCCCAGTTACGGTCCGCCAGCGCGCCGATCAGCGCCTCACGGGTTTCATCAATGCGTTGCAGTGCTTGGCTCATGACGTGTTCCTCAAGGCCTAAGGCCTTATTCTGCCGCTGCCTGTGGCGCCGCGATGGCGTCCCAGCCTTCTTTTACAGTGATCAGCAAACGCGCCACTTCGTCGATCATGTCGGCGTCGTTATGCAGGTTCGCTTCCATCAGTCGGTTGGTCATATAGGCATACAAACTTTCCAACTGCTGGACGTAAGCCGGGTTATCACTCTTCTCTGCATCCAGGCCGTCACGCAGGCCGATCACGATATCGATCGCCTTGCCGAGCATCAGGCCCTTGGCCGCGATGTCACCACGCGCCAACGCGCCTTTGGCCTGGGCCATGCGGTCCAGCCCGCCTTCCATCAGCATCTGCACCAGGCGATGCGGGCTGGCTTCGGAGATCTGAGCATGGGAATTGACCTTCTGGTATTGGCGAAGGGCTCTCATGGGATTCATGTTTCTACCTCGTGACAGGCGACAGCGAAAAGGAATTCAGTAACCAATATGTCGACTGGCCCGCAAAAAGCTTTAGGGCCAGTCGTCAACGATCAAAAAAAGGCCAGACAAGTGTCTGGCCGTTATCCACTCAAGGGATCAATTATTGGTCTTTGGATTGTTCAAAGCATTGAGCGTGGTCATGACGCTGGTGCTTTGCTGGCGCAATTGAGCGACCAGGGTGTCCATGGCGTTGTATTTGGCGGAGAGGCTGCTGGTGAGCAGGGTCATGCGCTCTTCCAGGGCCGCTTGCTGCTTGCCGATGTCTCTCAACGAATCCGATAGAGATGACGAGCGCGTGGCCAAAACGCCAGTGGTGGCCTTGGCGTAGTCTTCGGTAGCAGTTTTCATGCGCGCCAGCATACCGGTGGGGCCGGTGAACATACTGTTGATATCGGCCGCGTTGGTCTTCACCGCCGCGTCCCACTTCTTATCATCCAGCGTCAGCAAACCCGTGGTGGAACTGGTCGTCATACCAAACTGAGCCAGGGACTTGAGCTGGCCTGTCCCGGAGAGCATGTTGAACTCGTTGCGAATCGCAGACTGCAGCGAGCGCATGGTTGAATCGCCGGTCAGGGTCGCCGGGGTCGTGCTGCCATCCGCGTTCTTGGTGACCTTGGTTTCTGCGTTTATGGCGGTCATCAGCGCATTGTAGGTATCCAGGAAACCCTTCACGCCGGACTTGAGTGCCGTGTTGTTGGTGCTGACGGTAATAAGCGTGGCAGTGCGCCCAGAGGCAGGATCATTGGCAATCTTGGTCGGCGAAACCGCGACCAGCGTGATGTCCACGCCACTCAAGGCGCCCGTGATGGTGTTGCTCTTGGAAACAGCCGGAATGCCATCGATGCTGTATTCGGCATCTTTGGGTGGGTCGACCACGGTCGCACCGACATCGAGCCCGGAGTTGCCGGACAGGGTGATATCCGAACCGGTCCCCATCTTGGTGGACGTCAGGATCAACCGCGAACCGTTCGAGTCGGTGAGAATGTTGGCACTCAGGCCCGCAGTCGAAAACTGCGTATTGATCGAGTCACGCACCTGCTGCAAGGTCGCGCCGGCAGGTATGCTCAGGTCGTAGCTCTTGTCAGACTGGGTAATGGTCAGCTTGGTCGCCGTGCCAGTGGCATTGACCACCGAAGCGGTACCATTCTTGAACGTGGTGGTCGACAGCTTCGACGCCTGGGCGAGCTGATCGATGATCAGACGGAAACTGCCATTGGACGCCGTATTGCTGGCCTTCATGGTGGCGACTTTTTCATCCGAGGACGAGCCGGTCAACCCAGTGAAACTGCTGTCCTTGGCCATTGTGTCCAGGGCGCCACGGAAGGCATCCAGCGCCGCCTGAATCTTGCCGATCGAAGACAGCTGAGTGGTTGCCTTCGCAGAAGCGGTATTGATCTGCGATTGCTTGGGCACCTTTTCGGCATCGACCAAGGCAGTCACGATCTTTTGCGTATCGATGTTCGAACCGATACCACTTATGGTTGGACCTGCCATCTTCGTCTCTCCTGTTCGGTGGCTGCCGTTATCTTGACTTATGACGCCTCAAGACAGGACAGCAACAAATTTCATGCCAGCTCAGACCTTGTCGTCAAACAACAAGTGGCTTGCGCTGGAAAGGTTCTGGGCCAGTTTCAATGCTGTTTCCGACGGAATCTGGCGAATCACTTCACCGCTATCGGTGGCGATGACCTTGACCACCACACGATGGGTGGAGTCATCGATTGAAAAGTCCAGTTTACGCTCGGACGCTTGTACGAATTCGCGAATATCAGTAACTGCTTTTTCCAGGTCGGCACGCTCAGGCTCTTTGCCTGCGGGCGCAACTTCCTGAACCTTGGCAACGCTCTTGTCGGCGATCACCTGCACAGGTGCGCCTTGGGGGGCAACCGGCGGATAAGACTGGTTCAGCTTTACACTCATGTCCATGTCCAATCTCCTCTAAACCGAAAAAACGGAAGGGCACGTAGACGCGCCCTTCCGTTAGTTACCAAGCGCTGGTGTTACTGAAGCAGCTTCAGTACAGCGGATGGCAGCTGGTTAGCCTGCGACAGGATCGCGGTGGAAGCCGATTGCAGGGTTTGTTGCTTGGTCAGCTCGGCGGTTTCGGAAGCGAAGTCGACGTCCTGAACAGTGGAGCGTGCAGCGGTGGAGTTCTTCTGAATGTTCTGCAGGTTGTCTGCAGTAGTAGTCAGACGGTTCTGGGTAGCACCCAGGCCCGAACGAACACCGTCGATGGTGCCGATGGCTTTGTCGATGACAGCCAGGGCGTTCTGGGCCTTGGTGGCGTCGGTCACGTCGGTTTGAGCGATGGTGGTTTTGGCCGACGACACGGTAGCGGCAGAGAACAAGTCCGACACACCCGCAGCAGCATCGCTCAAGGAGTAGCCTTTAGCCGAGTCGAGGGAGACCTGACCGGTCACAACGATCGCCGCAGCACCCAATGCAGCTGGGGTTGCGAATGCACCTGCGCCATCTTTCGCGCCAACCAGGATGTTGGTCTGAGCGTTGGCATCAGCGCCAGCGAACGACAGGTTTTCGCCGGAATCCGACTTAACCGACAGGCTCTTGTTAGCTTCGTCGTAGTTGACGCTGATACCCAGCTTGGCAGCGTTGGATTTCAGTTGGTCAGCCAGACCAGCCAGGTCGGTAACGCCCACGAAGCTCACTGCACCGCTAGAACCTACAGCCAGGGTGAAGTTCGACGGAGTTGCAGCACCCACTTCCAGCTTTACTTCAGTGCTGGCGGTAGCGGTCAGGCCGCCGATAGAACCGTTCAGGCCGGCAGCGATGTCTTTTGCCGAGGCAGCAGCAGCGTAGTTAACGGTTTTGGTTTGGCCATTACCGGTAACAGTGATGGCGCCGCCAGCCAAGCCAGTTGCGCTAGGCACGATGGCTTTGCTTTTGACTTGCTGCGAACCAATGGTGCTGGCCGAAACGTTTTCCAGGCTCAGGTTGATGGTTTCGTTAGCGTTTGCGCCAACCTGGATGGCTTTGGTACCGTACGAACCGTCCAGCAGCTTCTGGCCACCGAAAGTAGTGGTTTGTGCGATACGGGTCAGTTCCGAAGTCAGAGCCTGGTATTCGTCGTTGTTCGACTTACGGTCGTCAGGGCTGAGGGAACCAGTTGCCGAGGACAGAGCCAGGGTACGCATTTTTTGCAGGATGTCGGTCGAAGCCTGCATCGCGCCTTCAGCGGTCTGAGCGATCGAGATACCGTCGTTCACGTTCTTGACTGCTTGGCCCAGGCCGTTGATTTGGCTGGTCAGGCGGTTAGCGATCTGCAGGCCGGCAGCGTCGTCTTTAGCGCTGTTGATACGCAGGCCGGACGACAGGCGCTGCATGGAAGTGGCCAGGGCGCCGCCGGCTTTGTTCAGGTTGCCCTGAGTAGTGATCGAAGCAATGTTGGTGTTTACTGTTAAAGCCATGACGAAATCCTCGTTGGATGGATACTGCGGCTTCCGGCCCTGGCAACCGCCGGGTGTGGCCTGAGAACCTACGTAATAGTTATCGTCGTGGTAGCCGGTTGCTTGAGGGTTTTTTTGAAATTTTTTACTAGCACCGTGCCACCCCTTGCATTTCAATGGGTTACAGCGGCCCAAAGCCCCGGTTTCATTGGCTTTTCTGGCGCCAATAAAAAAACGCCGATGATCTGGCGATCATCGGCGTTTTGTTATTTGAGCGTTTAACCCGTCACGGACGGTAAAGAATCGCCGAACCCCACGACAGGCCCACGCCAAAACCGCTGATGGCCACGCGCTTCCAGGTGGCGTCCATCACGTGCTTTTCCAGCAGCAACGGAATGCTCGACGACACGGTGTTGCCGGTCTCGACCATGTCCTTGATGAACTTGTCCACCGGCGCATCTTCGAAACGCCGCGCCACGGCGTCGACAATGGCCGCACTGCCCTGGTGGATGCAGAACGCATCGATCTCATCGGCCTTGAGATTCGACTCATTGAGCAGCTCGTGCAGATGCGCGGGCACCTTGAGCAAGGCAAAGTTGAACACTTGGCGGCCGTTCATGAAGAACACACCGTTGCTGACCTTAAGGTGCGGCGCGCCGGAACCGTCGGTGCCGAACTTGGCTTTGCCCAGCAACCACGGCGCGTCTTCGCCCATCCAGGTGGCGGTGGCGGCATCACCAAACAACATGGTGGTGTTGCGATCTTCCGGGTCGACGATCTTCGAGTACGGGTCGGCGGTAACCAGCAGGCCGTTTTTCAGGCCGGCGGCTTCCATGAAGCCCTTTATCGCGTAGATGCCGTAGACGTAGCCGGAGCAGCCCAGGGAAATATCAAAGGCCGCGACATGGGTCGGCAGGCCCAGTTTGTCCTGGACGATGGCCGCGGTGTGGGGCAAGCCCTCTTCATCACCGTTCTGGGTGACGACGATCAGCGCGTCAATCGACTCGCGCTTCAAATCGGGGTTGTTGGCAAACAAAGCGTTGACCGCCTCGACACACAGATCGGAGGTTTCCTGCGCGGCTTCCTTGCGCGGCAGGAACGCCGAACCGATCTTGCCAATGATGAATTCTTCATCCTTGGCGAACTTCGCACCCTGGGCGTAGTTATCGATACCGTCTGCCGGCACGTAACTGGCGATGCTTTTTATGCCAATCATTGTGGCTTCCCAATACTAAATAGCTGGAGAACACCCCAGGGCCTGCGCCCGGAGTGCTGACAATAAAGGGGATAACCCCATAAAAATCTCGCTGAAAGCCGTCCCGCAAGGATCCTGTGACGACTTATCCTTTTCACACGATACAGTGAAGATGCGCTTTATGACCCGCAGGTCACCTAATTGTGTGTGCTTTATGCAAAACCTTCAAACAATTAAACCCCGCAAACGACAACGGCCCGCCCTGTTTCCAGAGCGGGCCGCTTGACGTAACGCCGCTTACATCTTGTTGAACAGGCTCAACTGCGAGATTTTCACGAAGGCCAGCTGCGAGGCTTCCAGCATGGTCTGCTGCAGGGTCAGGTTGATCGCCGCTTCGCCCATGTCGATGTTCGCCAGGGCACTCATCGTCGTCTTGTTGGCCAGGCCCACGCTTTGGTTCTCGGAGGCCTGCACATCTAGCGCGTTCTGCCGAGCACCGACGGAGCCGCGCACGTTGTCGACCTGGTCCGCCGAACTGGTCAGGTTACTGACCGCGGCGTTCAAGGCGTCCTGCAGCTTCACCCGGGCACCGGGAATGCCATCGGCCGGCAGCTCCAGGGCTTTGCGCAACTGGCTCAGGGTGTCGAGGGCGCTCTGGGTTTTCTGGGTGCTGGCGCCGACCGAAAACTGATCGCCGACCGCAGGCGCGGCACTCAGGCCAAAGGTCACGCCGGCCGCCGTGATGGAATTGGGCGTGGTCGTCGTGTCGATGACGCCCGAGTCAATCGCCTTGCTGTTGGCGCTGTACGGCTGCGTAAACACCTGGAACGCCGACGGGTCGGTGTCGCTGAACTTGATCAGCACGCCGCTGTTGGCGGGAAAGGTGCTGGCATATTTGGCCGGGCTGCTGATGGTGGCGTTGGTCAACTGGGTCGCCGAGGTGTTGCTCGCGGTTCGCGACACGTTGAACACGTCCGGCTTGGCCGCCAGGCTGAACTCGCGGCCTGCAACCATCGCATCGGCAACCGGTCCGGTGGAAATGTCGGTGAGGTCGACGGCAATATCGAACTTGACCCCGCGCAGGTTGATGCTGGCGCTGCCTTCTTTGGTAGAGTCGAACGTGCCGTTGCCTGGGAGCTGCGACGTGATGTCGTTGTTGTCTTTGTCGCGCACCACGTATTGGGTGCTGCTGGTGAACGTCAGCTTGTAGGGCTGGCCGTCGGCGAACGACTTGGTGTAGTCGATACCCGAGGTCACCAAACCGGCCGAAATGGAGACTTTTTTGTCATCCACCGCAGACGGCGTGGTCGCAGGTGGCACCGGTGCCGGCGTGGTGTACTGGGTCTGGGTGCGACTGTTGTTGGCCGCCCCTTCCAGAATGCTCTTGCCGGTGTCGCCAGTGCGCACGCTCAGGGTTTCGGACACCTGCAGGCTCAGCTCGTTTTCGTCACCCTGATAGTTGTAGGTGCCGTCAATGTTGCGCGCGTACGGCGGGGTATCGGTCTTGGAGCCGGAAAACAGATAGTTGCCCGACGCATCCTTGCTGTTGAGCAAGCCCAGCAGTTGGTCTTCAAGGGCGCCCACCTCCACCGAGATGGATTTGCGGTCGGCATCGCTGGTCACACCACCGGCCTTCAGCGCCAATTGGCTGGCCGCCTGGATCGTCTGGGTGATCGCCTGCAGCACGCCTTCTTCGTTGGTCAGCGAGCTCTGAAGGTTGGTGATATTGCCGCTGAACTGCGCCAGCATATCTTTCTGCTGCTGCAGCATGAGCAAACGCTGCGCGGCCACCGGGTCATCCCCAGCGGTTTGCACGCGCACGCCAGAGCTCGCCTGCTCTTGCGCCTTGACCACACCGGAATAGTTGTTCTGGTACTTGGCGGCACTGGTGTCGAAATACTGCTGTGTAGAAATGCGCATCGTCCCAGACTCCCTTAAAGACTATTGATCAGCGTGCTGAAGGTTTCTTGCGCAGCCTTGATGATCTGCGACGACGCTGTGTAGTACTGCTGGAACTTGATCATGTCGCCCGCCTCTTCGTCCAGGTTGACCTGGGACACGGAGTTGCGCGCATTTTTGTTGGCCGCCAGCAACGCGTTGGTGGCAGTGGTGTCCGTGGTGGCCGCAGCGGCCTTGGCGCCTACCGTGGACACCAACTTGCTGTTGGCCCCCACCAGGCTGGTGCCGCCGGTGCCATCCAGCGCCACGCCCACGGTTGCTTTGGTTTGCAAGTTGAGCAGTTGCTGGGCGTTACGGTTGTCGGACTCGCCCGTGGCATTGAACGAAAACGTGGTGCTGTCACCCGGCGCCGGCGAACCCGCCACCGAGGTATCGAAGCCGAAGCTCTTGGCCGGCACCACCAGGGCACCGCTGGCATCTCGCATCGGCACGTTGATGGTGATCTTGTTCGCCTGCCCCGGGATGATGGTGCCGGAGCCGATCGGGTCGCCCTTGGCGTCATTCAGCGTATAGGCCTGGGTGCCGTCGGCCGCGGGCTTGGCAAAGACCATCTTCACCGGCATCGAACTTTCGATACCGACGCGCAGTTGCGCGGTATCGGCGCCGCCCTGGATATCCAGGGGCAGGGTCAGGGTCGGCGGGGTAAAGCTGCCGGTGCCCTGGTTGGTTTTACTGGCCTCCCCTTTCAACGGCGCGGCAAACGCAACCTTGTTCGGGTCGGTGAGGACGGTACCGATATCCTTGGCACCGCTGGCGGTCGGGCTGACCTTGAAGCTGTCGCCGACTTGCATCGGGCCGTTCTTGAGCTCCAGGGTAAAGCCGTCGATCACTGCGGGCGGTGTGGCGCTGATATCAAAGTTGCCCATGGCCTTGCCATCGGAGCGCAGCACGGTGACCTTGTTGAGGTCGGCCGGGTCGTTGAAGCTGACCTTGTAATCGAAGTTGGTCAGCTTGCTGGTGTCCTTGATCGTCACACCCAGGCTACCGGCACCCTGGTTACCCTGGGCGCCCACGCTGCGCAGGGCGACGGACGCCGCGTTGTTGATGTCCTTGAACATCGACGCACCGAACTCGCCGTTCAGGTCGAGACCCTGGCCCAATTGGCTGTTGATCGTGTCGGCAGTGACAATCGCAATGCGGCCCAGGTCATTGATGGCCGGCGTCAGGACATCGCTGCGATAGCGCAGCAAGCCGCCAATGCTGCCCCCACTGATCACGTTACCCAGGTCCATGGTCGTACCGCCGCCTGCGGCATTGAGCTGGATCGTGTACTGGCTGGCGTCGCTCTTGCTCGGTACGGCGGACAGGGTGTTGGACCGATCGCCCAGCACCAGGGATTGGCCGCTGCCGGTGCTGACACTGAACACGCCATTCTTTTCGCCGACGGTGACGCCGACCAGTTCATTGAGCGAACGCACGGCTTCGGCGCGCGCATCCAGCAGGTTGGCCGGCGTGGTGTTCGAAGAACCCTGCACCTGATTGATCTGTTTATTGAGAGAAGCAATCGACGTCGTCAGCTGGTTGACCTGATCGGTCAGGGAGGTCAGTTGGCTGTTGATGGTTTCTTTCTGCTGGCTCAACTGACTGGAGATCGAGTTGAACCGGTTGCTCAACGTCTGGGCGCTGGTCAGCAGGATCTGGCGGGTCGACGTATTGTTCGGGCTGGCCGAGGCGGACTGGACCGCGGCGAAGAAATCGCTGAGCACCGCCGACATGCCGGTGGTCTTGTCCGACAGCGTCTTGTCCACGGCGCTCACCTGGTCCAGGTACGCCTTGGCGTCAGCGTTGAGCGAGGTGCTGTTCTGGTAGGCCGCGTCGAGAAATTCGTTGTACACCCGGCGCACGTCCGCCAGGGTGGTGCCGCTGCCGATGAATACGCCGCCGAACGGATTCGACGCATTCGCGCTCTGGGTGGTCTGCTGACGCGAATAGCCCGCCGTGTTGGCGTTGGCGATGTTGTTACTCAAGACCGTCAACGATCCTTGAGCAGCGTTAAGCCCCGACATCCCGATATTGAGCAAACTCATGGTTCAGACCTTATAAATGTGTGGTTGCGCCAGCGGCAGCGTAATTCTGGTAACTGTCCATCGTTTTGGCGATCTGCGAAATCTTGCTGGCGTAGGCCGGGTCGGTGGCGTACCCGGCTTTTTGCAACTCGCGTACAAACTGTTCCGGGTTGTCGGCCGATTTCACAACATCTTTATAGCGATCATTGCTTTGCAGTAAGGTCACCAGGTCGTGGAAGCTGTCCTGGTAAGAGTTGTAGGAACGGAACTGCGCCGTTTCCTTGACCATCGCCCCGTCACGGAATTCGCTGGTGATCGCACGCGCTTTCTCGCCCTGCCAACTCTGGCCGGCCTTGATGCCGAACAGGTTATGACTGCTGGTTCCGTCCTGGGCGCGCATCACCGATTTACCCCAACCGGTTTCCAGCGCGGCCTGGGCCACC
This sequence comes from Pseudomonas sp. SWRI18, assembly GCF_014268345.1. Taxonomy (NCBI): domain Bacteria; kingdom Pseudomonadati; phylum Pseudomonadota; class Gammaproteobacteria; order Pseudomonadales; family Pseudomonadaceae; genus Pseudomonas; species Pseudomonas sp. SWRI18. Next base: position 9,186 of record NZ_JACCQQ010000032.1, on the reverse strand, counting down.
AGGTACTTGGGATCGACACCAATGCGCTTGGCGGCCGCTTCGGCCATCGGCAACATGGTGGCGACGAATTCATCCTGCGAACTGAAGGCTTTCTTCGCCGGCGCCAACGGCGGCTGGGCCACGGCGCGGCTGTAAATCTGCATGCGGTCGCTGGGCACGGCAACGCTGCGCGCAGCACTGTTGACCACATTGTCTTGCAAGGCGCTGTTGCGCAGCGGCGCGGCCTTGGCTTGCGTGGCTACCTGGGTGGTCGGCACGATGCCGGCGAGCAGGCGATCGGTCAGCTTGCTCGGCAAGGCGATACGGCGCTGGTTCATCAACTCCATATCGTTGCCGTGGGAGGCCGCGGCGCCAGCCTGGGGTTCAGCCACGCGGTACGCCCACAGCGGACGCTGGCCGTTGGAGCGACCCAGCGGGCCTTGAGCCTGGGTGCCGGCGGCTATTTCGGTCGGCACATCGGCCTTCTTCGCAGCCGTTGCCGCTGCCGGGCCCTGCAGGGTGGCGGCCTGGGCCTCCACCGGTTTGTTCTTTTGCATCTGGCGCATCAGCACGTCGGCCAGGCCGATACCGCCGCCTTCGCGGGACAGCGAGACCGCCAGTTGCTGGTCGTACATTTCCTGGTACTGCTTGGCCGCCGGGGTGTTCAGCGGGTTGTCCTTGCCCAGGGCGTCGGTGGCCGAACGCATGGACTTGAGCATCTCGTTCAAGAACAGCGATTCGAACTCCTGCGCCACCTTGCGCATGTTGCCTTCGCTGTTCTTGTCGTCGCCGACCTTGAGCTGGTTAAGCCGGTTCAAGTCGGAGTAGGACCCCGAGTCCGCCGTGCTGCTGATACCGCTCTTGCGCATGTCCATGGCCATGGCCTCAGATCACGATCAGGTCGGCTTGCAAGGCGCCGGCCTGTTTCAAAGCTTCAAGGATCGCCATCAAGTCGCCGGGCGCTGCGCCCACCTGGTTCACCGCGCGGACAATCTCATCCAGGGTGGTGCCGGGGCCGAACTTGAACATCGGCTTGGCTTCTTGCTCGGCATTGACGCGCGAACGCGGCACCACCGCCGTCTGGCCGTTGGACAACGGCCCGGGCTGGCTGACGATCGGGTCTTCGGTGATGGTCACGGTCAGGCTGCCGTGGGTCACCGCCGCCGGCGAGACCTTGACGTTCTGGCCAATCACGATGGTACCGGTGCGCGAGTTGATGATGACTTTGGCCACCGCCTGGCCCGGGTCTACCTCGAGGTTTTCCAGGATCGACAAGTAGTCGACGCGCTGGCTTGGATCCAGCGGCGCCGTCACACGGATCGAGCCGCCGTCGATGGCCTGGGCCACGCCAGGGCCGAGCATGTCGTTGATCTTGTCGACCACGCGCTTGGCGGTGGTGAAGTCGGAGCGGTTGAGGTTCAAGGTCAGGCTGTTGCCCTGGTTGAAACCGCTGGGCACGGTGCGTTCAACCGTGGCGCCGCCGGGAATACGCCCCGCCGACGGCACGTTGACGGTGATCTTCGAACCGTCGCGACCTTCGGCATCAAAGCCGCCCACCACCAGGTTGCCCTGGGCGATGGCGTAGACGTTGCCGTCGATACCCTTGAGGGGCGTCATCAGCAAGGTGCCGCCACGCAGGCTTTTGGAGTTACCGATGGACGACACGGTGATGTCCACCACCTGGCCCGGCTTGGAGAACGCCGGCAGGTCGGCACTGATCGACACCGCCGCGACGTTTTTGAGCTGCACGTTGCCCGAACCCGCCGGCACCTTGATGCCGAACTGCGAGAGCATGTTGTTGAAGGTCTGCAGGGTGAACGGGGTCTGGGTGGTCTGGTCACCCGTACCGCTGAGCCCCACCACCAGGCCGTAGCCGATCAACTGGTTGGAGCGCACGCCGGAGATGCTGGCGATGTCTTTCAGGCGTTCGGCCTGGGCGACGGCGCTCAGGCTCAGCAACAATGCGGCCGCCATCAGCTGTTTGAGTTTCAAAGTGGCCACCTAGAAAGGAAACAGCGGGCTGAGGAAGAAACGGTCGAACCAGCCAGGCTGACTCGCATCGGCGAAAGCACCGGTACCGGAATAGGTGATGCGCGCATCGGCGATCCGCGTGGACGGCACGGTGTTGTCGGTGGAAATGTCATCGGCGCGGACCATGCCCGCAATGCGCACCAGCTCGTCGCCGGTGTTGAGGGTCATCCACTTCTCGCCGCGTACGGCGATGATGCCGTTGGGCAATACATCCGCGACGGTCACGGTGATCGAGCCGGTCAGGCTGTTGCCCTGCCCCGCCGCGCTCTTGCCGTTGGTGGCGCGGTCGCCGCTGTAGCCGGCGTTCAGGCTCAGGTCACCATCGCCCAGCGGGTTATTGACGTTGGGCACGGCGCCGAACAACGAGGTCAGGCTCAGACCCGCCTTGCTGGTCTTGCCCACCTGGGAGTTGGCGTTCTTGCTGGCCTGGGTGCGCTCGTTCAGGGTGATGGTGATGATGTCACCCACGCGGAACGCCTTGCGGTCGCTGTACAGGTTCTGTTCGAAACCGGCCTGATAGATCGAGCCATTGTTGGCCGCCGCCGGCAGTGGCGTGCGCGGCAACACCGGCGCGTAGTACGGGTCATTGGGTTTCGGCGTCGGGGCGACACAGCCCGCGAGCACGGCGATCCCACTCAATGCCAGAACAGAAACAAAGCGATTCATGACCCTAACCTCACGGTGTTGCCGGCGCCCTCGAGGGCGCCCATAGACTTGATTACAGATTCTGCGTAACGAACGAGAGCATCTGGTCGGCGGTGGAGATCACCTTCGAGTTCATCTCGTAGGCGCGCTGGGTGGTGATCATGTTGACCATCTCCTCAACCGTGCTCACGTTGGAGGTCTCCAGGGTGCTTTGCAGCGTGGTGCCGAAACCGTTCAGGCCAGGGGTGCCGATTTGCGGCGCGCCGCTGGCGGCGGTTTCCAGGAACAGGTTGCCACCCATGGCCTGCAGGCCGGCCGGGTTGATGAAGTCGGCGGTCTGCAGGTTGCCGATCACCTGGGACGCCGGGTTGCCGGCCACGGTGATCGAGACGGTGCCATCGTTGCCGACGGTGAAGGTCTGCGCATCGGCTGGCACCACAATCGCAGGTTCCAGCGCGAAGCCGTTGGCGGTGACGATCTGGCCGTTGGAATCCAGGTGGAACGTACCGTCACGGGTGTAGGACGTGGTCCCATCCGGCTGCAGGATCTGGAAGAAGCCTTTGCCGTTGATCGCCATGTCCAGCGGTTGGCCGGTCTGCTGCAGGTTACCGGCGGTGAAGTTCTTCTGGGTGCCGACGATCTTCACACCGGTACCCAGTTGCAGACCCGATGGCAGCTCGCTGTCCTGGGTCGACTGGGCGCCAGGCTGGCGCTTGATCTGGTAGAGCAAGTCCTGGAACTCGGCACGGTCACGTTTGAAACCCGTGGTCGACACGTTGGCCAGGTTGTTGGAAATGGTGGTCAGGTTGGTGTCCTGGGCGGACAAACCTGTTTTGGCAACCCATAGAGCCGGAAGCATGCTGTTCTCCTCTGCGCGCCTGTTTGTTGGCGCCGCGTTACACAATTAGAATTCGGGGGTCGCCTGTCAGCTCATCTGCATGACGCGGGTCATGGCCTGGTCATCTTCCTTGGCGCTGTTCATCATCTTGATGTGCAGTTCGAACTGTTTGGCCAGCGCCAGCACCGCGGTCATTTCTTCCACCGCATTGACGTTGCTGGCCTGCAGGAAGCCCGAGGTCAGCGTGACGTTCGCGTCGGCTTGGGCCGGCTGGCCATCCTTGGTGTGGATGGTGCCGTCCAGGCCCTTGGTCATGTTCTTCAGGTCGGGCTGGACCAGCTTGATGCGGTCCACTTCAGCCATCACCCGTGGGCCTTCACCCATGGCGCGGATGCTGATGGTGCCGTCGGCGCCCACTTCGATCTTCTGCTGGGGCGGCACGGCAATCGGGCCACCGTTGCCCATGATCGGCATGCCGTTGCCGGCCCGCAGCACGCCCAGCGCGTCAACGTTCATGCTGGCGCTGCGCACGTAGGCTTCGCCGCCATCCGGGGTCTGCACGGCCATCCAGCCGTCGCCGCTGACGGCCACGTCGAGGTCGCGGCCGGTTTCGATCATGGCGCCCGGCGTGAAGTCGGTGGCCGGACGCTCGGTAAGGGCAAACGCCCGCGCCGGAAAGCTGTCACCGAACACCGGCATCGAACGCGCCTGTTCCAGGTCACGTTGGAAACCATTGGTGGAGATGTTCGCCAGGTTGTTGGCATGGGCCTTCTGCGCCAGCGCATTCTGGCTGGCGCCGGTCATTGCCACATAAAGGTACTTGTCCACGCTTCTTCCTCTTTCTGACGGACGCTTGCCGCCCACCGCTGTACTGATGAGGCTTAAGCAATTTGCGAACCAACTTTTAAAAAGGCGGTGAAGTGCAGGCGGGACGGGGGTTTGCGGGCAGGCATGGTGATTTAAGGGTTGGGTGAGAGTCGAAAAAACGGCGGACTACTGCCGCTTACGGCAAGCCCCGGTCTTGAAACCGACAAAGATCAACTGTGGGAGCTGGCTTGCCTGCGATTGCCGAGTGTCATATTGCTCATCTGTGACTGAATGACCGCAATCGCAGCATGTGTATCTACACAACTCCCAACGACTGAAAGGTATCCCTGTAGTGAGCGGGCTTGTCCCGCGCTGGGTGGCGAAGCCGCCCCAAACCAGGCGACTGTGTTCTATCTGAAACACCGCAGTGTTCTTATTGGGGCGGCTTCGCCACCCAGCGCGGGACAAGCCCGCTCACTACAAAGTTGTGTAGATACCCACGGCCATCGCAGGCAAGCCACCCACTTTTCAACCGCGTTCGGCTTTGAGAATTTCGTAATCGCGCAGCTTGTTGGCGATCGTGGTGTGAGAAACCCCCAACCGCTTGCCCAACTGCCGACTGCTGGGATGCTGCGCATACAAACTTTCCAATACCGCCTTCTCGAACCGACCAACGATCGCTTCAAGCCCTCCCTCCAGCGAAAAATCGCCAAGCGGCTGACGCACCCCGTAATCCGGCAAACGAATATGCTCAGCCTTGACCGTGCCGCCCTCGCACAGCGACACCGCTTGAAACAGCACGTTTTCCAACTGCCGCACATTGCCGGGCCAGTGGTAGTGGCTCAAGCGATCCATCGCGGCGGGCGCCAGCTTGGGCAATGGGCAACCGATCTGTCGGCTCGCCTGGTCGAGAAAGTGGTCAACCAAAGGCGACAAGCCATCCAGGCATTCGCGCAAAGGCGGGATGTGCAAGGACAGCACATTGAGCCGATGGTAGAGATCCTGGCGGAATTCACCCCGTGCGCAGAGTTCGGACAAGTCCACCTGGGTCGCACAGATCACCCGCACATCCAGGTACACCTCTTCATCACTGCCAACCCGCCGAAAGCAGCCGTCCTGCAAAAAGCGCAGCAATTTCACCTGCAAGCGCGCGCTCATTTCCCCGACACCGTCAAGAAACAAGGTACCGCCCGCCGTCAGCTCCAGCAGCCCCAGCTTGCCTTCGGCGCGAGCGCCTTCAAAGGCGCCCGGGCCGTAGCCGAACAGTTCGGTCTCGGCCATCGACTCGGGCAAGCCGGCGCAGTTAAGCGCCATCAACGGCGATTGCCCACGCGGGCTGGCCAGGTGGCAGGCGCGTGCCAGCAGCTCTTTGCCCGTGCCGGTTTCGCCTTCTATTAATAGAGGCGCATCCAGCGGCGCCATGCGTCGGGCTTCGCGGACCACGGCGGCCATGACCTTGGAGCTTTGGAAGATGCTGTCAAAGCCGCGCAGTTCCTGCTTGCGCACATTGTAGATGCGCTCACCCACGCGGTCGGCACGGTGCAGGGTCAGCACCGCACCGGCCATGGCCTCGCTGTCATCGTGTTCGGAAGATTGCAGCGGCGCGATGTCCGCCAGAAACACATCACCCTTGACCTTGACCCGCAGGCCATTGATTCGCGATTTGCTCGCTCGCACCAGCTCCGGCAAGTCGAAATCCTCGGCATAGCGCGACAACGGAATGCCCGGCACTTCATCCACCCGCACCCCGAGCAACTGAGCCGCGGCGCGGTTGGCGGCGACGATGGAGCCGCCCATGTCGATCGACAACACCGGGAACTCCAGGGCGCCGAGCAGTGCGTTGAGCTCCATGTGCCGGCGCTCGCTGGGCATCAGCCCTACCCTTTTCACGCCAAACACCCCGGCAATCGCCTCGAACTGCGGGCGCAGCGCCTGGAACTGCATGTTCACAAGGTTAGGGCAGTACAGGTAAATGGCGTTGCCGTGCTCACCGCCGACCTCGCCCCTGGCAACGTTGACGCCGTACTCCACCAGCAGGTTGAGAATGTCCCGCAGGATGCCGATGCGGTTCTGGCAGTGCACTTTGATACGCATGAAGAGGCTCGAAAGGTGGGTAGGCGCCGTGTCTTTTTGTCGCTGGGCGCAGATAGTCGTCAAGATTATGTGACAGTCCCGGGGGATTTCCCAGCCCAAGACCACGGCCATCCGCCTAAACGTAACGAATACTTTACGATAGCCGGTAATTCTTCCTACATGGCGGCTGTTCAGGCGGATGGAATCTTGCCGCGCACGGGTTATCAATAAGCCCATAGCAGGACATAACAAGAACGAATGCCTAGCAGGAGAGCCGTATGAAGCAGACGCAATACGTGGCCCGCGAACCCGACGCGCAAGGCTTTATCCACTACTCGCCGGAAGAACACGCGGTGTGGAACACCCTGATCACTCGCCAGTTGAAAGTGATCGAGGGCCGTGCCTGCCAGGAATACCTGGACGGCATCGATAAGCTCGGCCTGCCACATGATCGCATTCCGCAACTCGGCGAAATCAATAAGGTGCTGGCCGAGACCACTGGCTGGCAAGTCGCCCGCGTGCCTGCGCTCATTCCCTTCCAGACCTTTTTCGAGTTGCTCGCCGGCAAGCAGTTTCCCGTGGCGACCTTTATTCGTACCCGTGAAGAACTGGATTACCTGCAAGAGCCGGACATTTTCCACGAGATCTTCGGCCACTGCCCGCTGCTGACCAACCCCTGGTTCGCCGAATTCACCCACACCTACGGCAAGCTCGGCCTGGCGGCCACCAAGGAGCAGCGCGTCTACCTGGCGCGTCTGTACTGGATGACCATCGAGTTCGGCCTGGTGGACACGCCCGAAGGCCGGCGCATCTACGGCGGCGGCATTCTGTCGTCGCCCAGGGAGACGGTGTACAGCCTGTCCTCCGAGCCCGAGCACCAGGCGTTCGACCCGCTGGAAGCGATGCGCACGCCGTATCGCATCGACATCCTGCAACCGCTGTACTTCGTGCTGCCCGAACTCAAGCGCCTGTTCGATGTGGCGCAGGAAGACATCATGGGCATGGTCGAGCGCGGCATGCAGCTTGGGTTGCACGCACCGAAGTTTGCGCCCAAGCCCAGGGCTGCGTGAACCTCATATTTTGTGGCCAGGTGAGTCTTTTCCCTGGCCCCGCGTTGCTTTAGGGTGACGCCCACTGATCTTCAATCATTCGAATTCAGGACACCGCACATGACCACCTTGAACCAAGCCCACTGCGAAGCCTGCCGCGCCGATGCCCCGCAAGTCAGCGATGAAGAGTTGCCGGTACTGCTCAAGCAGATCCCCGACTGGAACATCGAAGTGCGCGACGGCGTGATGCAGCTGGAAAAGGTTTTCCTGTTCAAGAACTTCAAATTCGCCCTGGCCTTTACCAACGCGGTGGGTGAAATTTCCGAAGCCGAAGGCCATCACCCAGGCCTGCTTACCGAATGGGGCAAGGTCACCGTGACCTGGTGGAGCCACTCCATCAAGGGCTTGCACCGCAACGACTTCATCATGGCCGCGCGCACCGACGAAGTGGCCAAAGATGCCGAGGGCCGCAAGTAATGCACTTCGATGCCATTGGCCGCGTGCCCGGCGACCCGATCCTCGGGCTGATGGACCTGTACGCCCAGGACGCCAACCCGAACAAGTTCGATCTGGGCGTGGGCGTCTATAAGGATGACCAGGGCCTTACGCCCATCCTGCATGCGGTCAAACTCGCCGAGCAGCGCCTGGTGGACACCCAAGCCACCAAGACCTACATCGGCGGCCACGGCAATGCCGCGTTCGGCACACTGATCAGCGAACTGGTACTCGGCGCCGATTCCGCGCTGATCCGCGAACGCCGCGTTGGCGCCACCCAAACCCCGGGCGGCACCGGTGCGCTGCGCCTGAGCGCCGACTTCATCGCCCAGAACCTGCCCGGCCGTGGCGTATGGCTGAGCAACCCGACCTGGCCGATCCACGAGACCCTCTTTGCCAAGGCCGGCCTCAAGGTCAGCCATTACCCGTATGTGGGGGCGGACAATCGTCTGGACGTGACGGCGATGCTCGCCGCCCTGTCTAGCGTGCCGAAGGGTGATGTGGTGCTGCTGCACGCCTGCTGCCACAACCCGACCGGTTTCGACCTGTCCCAGGCTGATTGGCGCCAGGTGCTCGAGATCGTGCGCGAGCGCCAACTGCTGCCGCTCATCGACTTCGCTTACCAGGGCTTTGGCGATGGCCTGGAGCAGGACGCCTCGGCGGTGCGACTGTTTGCCGCCGAGTTGCCGGAAGTCCTGGTCACCAGTTCCTGCTCGAAGAACTTTGGCCTGTACAGCGACCGCGTCGGCGCGCTGATCGTGTGCGCCGCGGATGCCGAGAAGCTGACGGATGTGCGCAGCCAACTGGCGAATACCGCGCGCAACCTGTGGTCGACGCCGCCGGATCATGGCGCGGCAGTGGTCGCGACCATCCTGGGCGATGCCGAGCTGAAACAGCTGTGGAGCGAGGAAGTCGAAGCCATGCGCTCGCGGATTGCGCACTTGCGCTCAGGCCTGGTGGAAGCGCTGGCGCCCCACGGCTTGTCGGAGCGGTTTGCGCACATTGGGGCGCAGCGCGGAATGTTTTCCTACACCGGTTTGAGCGCCGAGCAGGTCAGGCAACTGCGCGAGAAACACAGCGTGTACATGGTCAGTTCCGGGCGGGCCAATGTGGCGGGGGTTGATGCGACGCGTCTTGCGTTGCTGGCTGAAGCCATCGCCGACGTCTGTAACATGTAGCTGACGAAACACAATAAAACTGTGGGAGCGGGCTTGCTCGCGAATGCGGTGTGTCAGCGAGTGCATCTGTAACTGACACACCGCATTCGCG
>NZ_JACCQQ010000031.1:0-49890 GCF_014268345.1 Pseudomonas sp. SWRI18 | reverse complement strand
GCCTCCCCCCCCGCCCCCTGGTGGCGCTGGCGAAAAAGGCGGTGAAGGTGGGTCCTCATCTGGAAACAACTCCGGAAACAGAGCCTTCAACAATGCCAGCCAAGCCTGGTCCGCGTCTTTCTTGAGCTGCTCAAGGATCTCCTTGAATTTCTCGTCCCCCAGCTTCTCACGCAGTGCATTGAGCTTGTCACGCGTATCTTGAACTGTCTGGGTCTTGCCCGTTTGCTGCGCATCGAGAAGCTCGTTGAGCAGGGTTTTGACTGCAGCCTTCTGCGCGTCAGGCGCTATCGGTGTTGATTCAACCCGCGCCAAGCGAGGCGCAAATCCCCCACGAACAGTATCGGCTGTGTAAACAGCTGAACTCCGCATACCTGCCTCCTTTGATGGGTAAACCTCCTGGGCTCTGGTCCGATCAGTGGCAAGACAGGTGCGGGGCGTTCCTCGCCAAACAATTCAACGCGTAACCTTATGGGGCGCCGGATATTTTCTGACGCGCACAAAAAACCCCTCTTACGAGGGGTTTCTTGTGGAGCGCCGATGCATCAGGTCATCTGAATGATGGTCTGCATGATGGTGCTCTGGGTGGAGATGGTCTTGGCGTTCGCCTGGTAGTTGCTCTGGGCCTTGATCAGGTCCACCAACTCGTTGGTCAGGTTGACGTTGGAGTTCTCCAGGGAGTTGGCCACGATCGAGCCCAGGGTACCGGCTTGCGGGGTGTCATAACCCGGCTGGCCCGAGGCGAAGGTCTCTCTCCAGGCGGTGCCGCCCGATGGCTGCAGGCCTTGCTCGTTGTTGAAGCTGGCCAGGGAGATCTGGCCGATGGCCTTGCTCTGCTGATTGCTGAACGTTGCGAACAGTACGCCGCTGCCGTCGATTTTCAGGCCGGTGATCTGGCCGGTGGCGTAGCCATCGGTGACCGGTGGGTTGCGGTAGCTGGCCGAATTGTACTGGGTGATATTGGCCATGTTGACGGCAATGCCACCTGGGTTGGCAGCAGCGCCGTTGTCTGCCCAAACCCCATTGACCATGGCACCCGGCTTCCAGTCCGCGATGGTCAGCGTAGTGTTGGAGACGGTAGCCGGCGGCGTTGTGATCGTCGAAAGCGTGCCTGCGGTATCAAATGTCAGCAGCTTTCCTACAGGCGGCGTGGCAGCCAGCGTCGAACCATCCGGGTTGCGCCCGTCGATCGTGGTGTAGGACATCCACTTGTTGGAGTCGGTCTTCACCATGTACTGGACCATCGAGTGGGCGTTGCCCTGGGTATCGTACAAGGTGGTGCTGTATTGCGTGGTAAAGGTACTGGTGTCGGACGGATCGAACGGCTTGGTGGTCTGGTTGATCGCTGGTTCCGAAGAGTTCAGGTTGCTGGTGGAGTCCACCTTGCTGGACGCCTTCGGCGGCAGGTTCGACAGATTCAGTTGCAGGTCGACGAGGCCGCCCTTGGTGACCTTGCCGTTCTCATCCGCCGCGTAGCCTTGCAGGCGCGAGGTCCCGGTGTTGTTGGTGATGTAGCCGTCCTTGTCGGCACGGAAAGCGCCGCTGCGGGTGTATTCCAGCGAACCGTCGCTGCCCTTCTGCACGAAGAAACCACCGCCCTGGATCGCCATGTCCAGCACGCCGCCGCTGCCATTGACGTCACCCTGGGTGAACTGCTGGGACACGGCCGCCAGGTTCACACCGTTGCCGATGCTGTTCTGGCCGGTGCCCAATTTGGAGGCGGCGTAAATGTCCGCGAATTCCGCACGGGACGACTTGAAGCCAGTGGTCGCGACGTTGGCGATATTGTTGCCGGTCACGTCCAGTTGTTTGTTGGCCGCATAGAGGCCGCTAAGGCCGATGTTAAAAGACATGTTTCTCTCCCTCTGCCGTCGTTAGCCGGCTCTATGTACCGATAGTCTGGATTTGCGACAGCTTGACGCTGCCCATGCCGCCTGCAAGGTTCAACAGCATTTCGCCGCCGGTCTTGCTCAGGGTCACGCTCGTTACCGTCGCCGGCAGCGAAGTGGCCAGGGCAACGGCGTCGCCCTTATCGTTCTTGGTGGTGGCATTGAAGGTGTAGGTGCCCGCAGGGGCGACCTCGCCCTTGTCGTTTTTGCCGTCCCAGATAAAGTCGGAGGTGCCTGCACTCTGGGCGCCCGTGTCGATGGTGCGCACCACATTGCCGTCTTTGTCGGTGATCTTGATGGACACGTTGCCCGTGGCCGCCGTGACGGCCACCGAGCCGGTCATGCTCTTGCTGGTATCCACCAGCGCCTTGTCGGTCTGGGTGATGATCGAACGTCCGACCAGCGACGACGCCTGCAGCGCTTGCGAAGAACTGAAGTTGCTCGAGATGTTATTCACCGAGTCGTTCAGGGTATTGATGCCTTCCAGGCTGCTGAATTGCGCCAGTTGGGCCACGAACGCGCCGTTGTCTTGCGGCGACAGCGGGTTCTGGTTTTTCAGCTGAGTCACGAGCAATTGCAGGAACGCGTCCTTGCCCAGCGACTGGCTACCCGTCGCCGTCTTGGTGGCGTCGCCGACGCCGCTGTTATTCGTGGCAGTCTTGACCTTGTTGTTGAAAAGGTCCTGGACTGCCGTGTTGTTTGAAGTATCAACGATGGCCATTATTTGGCGCCCCTTATCACTGACCCAGGGTCAGGACCTTCTGCATCATGGTTTTGGCGGTATTCATCATTTCCGCGTTGGTCTGGAACGAGCGGCTGGCGGAAATCATGTCGGCCATTTCCTCGACCACGTTGACGTTGGGGTAGTAGACATAGCCCTTTTCGTTCGCGGCGGGATGGTTGGGTTCGTAGCGGGCTTCCAGGTTGCTCTGGTCTTCAACCACGCCGAGTACCTGCACGCCGGAGCCTGCGGCGCCCTGGTCCTGGAACAGCGAATCGCTGCCGCCGTTCTGGCCGCCCTGGAACATGGTGGCGAACACCGGGTGACGGGCGCGGTAGGTCTGGTCAATGCTCGAAGACACGGTCTCGGCGTTGGCGATGTTACTGGCGACGGTGTTCAAGCGCGTGGTCTGCGCGCTCATGCCACTGCCGGCAATATTGAAAACACTGGACAGGGACATGGCTTACTCTCCACGCAGGGCTGACATCAGCCCTTTGAATTTGCTGTTGAGCAGGGTAAAGCTGGCTTGGAAGTTCACCGAGTTCTCGGCGTAGGCCGATTGCTCCAGTTGGGCGTCGACGGTGTTCTGGTCGATCGACGGCTGCATCGGCGTGCGATACAGCAGCGACTCGTCACCATTGCTCAGGCCTTGCGCTTCGATATGACGGTTGTTGGTCATGTTCAAGGCGAAGGTGCCATTCTTGGTCTTGTCCTGCTGTGCGGCGAGCACGGCGGAGAAGTCCAGGTCCCGAGCCTTGTAGTTCGGGGTGTCGGCGTTGGCAATGTTGTTGGCCAGGACTTCGGCGCGCTGGGCGCGGAAGCCCAGGGCTTGTTCGTGGATACCGAGCGCTTTATCGAAGCTGATGCTCATGGCGGAAACCTTTAGGCTGACCTGCTGTTCGTTAACAGGGCTATAGCAAGGCGCATGCCAATTCTGAGAGAGCCCGTATTCCGGGGCTTTGCGGGGAGGTTGCCGGCGGCGATGCCAGAAAAGCGGCAAGGGGTTTCCGCGTGGCGCCAGTAAAGCGGCAATGGGTGTTGCCGCTATTGGAAGGATTGCCGCAAAAAAAATGGGAGCCAGCTCCCACACAAAGCCTGGCTCCCACACTTTTTGACCTGCGAATTACTTGGCCTGGTAAATGATCCCAGGGCTGCACTGCACCATCTGGTAATGGTCCGGCAAACCGTTCAGCGCTTCGGAAGCACCGAGGAACAGGTAACCGCCGCGCTTGAGCGTGCCGTGGATGCGCAGCAGGATGTCTTTCTTCACCTCGGCCGAAAAGTAGATCAGCACGTTGCGGCAAAACACCATGTCGAACTTGCCCAGGCTGGCGTAGCTGTCGAGCAGGTTGAAGGAACGAAACTCCACACGGCTCTTGATCGGCGCCTTGATCGCCCAGCGCCCCGCCCCTTTCGGATCGAAGTAACGCTGCAGGCGCTCCTGGGACAAACCGCGGCCCAAGGCCAGGCTGTCGTACTCACCGGTCTTGCAATTGGTGAGCATGGTCCCGGACAAGTCGGTGGCGACGATTTGCGCCCCGGCCTTCAACTGGCCCATGTTGGTCCGCTCGAACTCGTCGATCGACATAGAAATCGAGTACGGCTCCTGCCCCGAGGAACACGCGGCCGACCAGATGCGCAGGCGCTGGCCCGGGCTGGCCTTGATGGCTTCCGGCAGCACTTTGCTCTTGAGTACCTCGAAGGGGTAGGTGTCGCGAAACCACAAGGTTTCGTTGGTGGTCATGGCATCGACCACCATCTCCTTGAGACCGCTGCGTGGCTGGCCCTGGATCCGCTGAACCAATTCGCTGAGGGACTTGATGCCCTGCTGCTCCATCAGTTTATTGAGACGGCTGGAAACCAGGTATTGCTTGTTTTCACCGAGCAATATGCCACAGGCTTTTTCCAGGAATACCCGGAACTGTTCAAAATCCAAATTACCTGTAGACACTGATACCGCCTCTAAAAAAACGTGTGACCGCCAGGGGAAAAAACCCTAGCTGTGATCTGCTGCCTTGATCCGATCGACGACCCGGGATGCCAGGTCATCAGGACGGAATTTGGCCAGGAAGTCATCGGCACCGACCTTCTTGACCATCGCCTGGTTGAATACACCCGACAATGAAGTATGCAGGATGATATGCAATTTTTGCATGCGCGGGTCGCTGCGTATCTCGGCCGTGAGGGTGTAGCCGTCCATTTCCGGCATCTCGATGTCGGAAATCATCATCAAGAATTCTTCTTCGGGCTTCTTGCCTTCATCGACCAATTTGCGCAGGTAATCCAGCGCCTGACGGCCATCATTGAGGGCCACCACCTCCACGCCGACCGTTTGCAGGCAACGCGTCACCTGCTTACGCGCCACCGAGGAGTCGTCCACCGTCAGTACGCGCAGGGAGATTGCCTTGTGCGCCGTGTCGGCATCGACCACACCGACCGAGATCGTTTCCGACGTCGGCGCCACTTCGGCCAGAATTTTCTCGACGTCGATGATTTCCACCAACTGGTTATCAACCCGCGTCACGGCCGTGAGGTAGTGATCGCGGCCAGTGCCCTTGGGTGGCGGATGGATCTCTTCCCAGTTCATGTTGACGATGCGTTCCACCGAGCGCACCAGGAAACCCTGGGTCTTGGTGTTGTACTCGGTAATGATCACGAACGGGTTCTCGCGGTCCTGCAAACCCGCCGAACCGGTGGCCAGGGCCAGGTCAAGAATCGGGATCGTCGCGCCACGGATACTGGCAACGCCACATACCACCGGACTGGACTTGGGCATGATCGTCAGCTTGGGGCATTGCAACACTTCCCGCACCTTGAACACGTTGATGCCATATAGCTGCTTGCCATCGAGGCGAAAAAGCAACAACTCCAGGCGATTCTGCCCTACCAGCTGTGTGCGCTGGTTTACTGAATCCATTACTCCTGCCATGCCCAGACTCCTACGCTAAAACCTTTGGGGGTGCGACGCGCACCCAACACGAAACGGCACGAGCTTTGCTATTTACTAGATCATGGATATTAAAACGACGGTTTCCCGACGCCCCACCCTGATACGGTTTTGCAGATGCCTCTGCGTACCGCTGGCGCTGCTTGCCTTGGGCCTGGGCACCAAGGCCCGCGCTGATAACGTCACACTGCCTGATGTACTTATCGGCGTCACTCAGGGCTTTCTTGAGTTCACTGTAGAAGATTATCTGGCGACCACACAGACGCCGGGGCGTTATGAAATCCAGGTCAGCCAGTTGGACCCGCGCCTGCGCATGCCAATGTGCGACAAGGAATTGACAGCCACTCTGGAAAGCCCGGCCCAGCCCATCGGCCGCGTGACGGTCAAAGTGCGCTGCGAAGGCGCCTCGCCCTGGACCGTGTTCGTGCCGGCCCAGGTCAAGCTGTTCCGCGATGTGGTGGTGGTTGCCCGCCCGCTCAAGCGCACCGGCATCATCGGTTTTGAGGACGTCGTGTTGCGCGAACGGGACATCAGCATGATCAGCCAGGGCTACCTGACTTCCGTTGATCAGGCCGTCGGGCAGAAATTGACCCGACCAGTGGTCACCGACCAAGTGATCACCCTGGTACATCTTGAGCAGGCCGAAGTGATTCGCAAGGGTGACCAGGTGGTGATTTCCGCCAGCAGTGGCGGGTTGAACGTAAAAATGCCGGGTGAAGCGCTGGCCAACGGTGGCATGAGCGAGCAGATCCGGGTCAAGAACCTCAACTCCAACCGCGTGATCAAGGCGCGGGTCACAGCCCCAGGGCAAGTGGAGGTCGCTTTATAGATCACTGGTACAGGACGCCGGCATTTCCTACACTGTGCACGAGAAGTCCCGTGTGGAGATTTATTGTCATTCGCGCCTAAAGTTTGTTTGGGTATGGCCGAAAACATGGCAAGCGTCCAAATACCCAGAGGTTTTTTGATCATGGTCATCGATTTCAGCCGTTTAAATAACACCCCGACGACGTCAGGCACTGCGCGTACTACCGGCAAGGAAAACGTAGAAGCCAAGGCCCCGCCACTGCCCGCTAAGGCAGAACAGGCGAGCGCCAGCCAGAGCGGGGAGTCCGTACACCTGAGCAATGAGGCTCAACAGTTGCAGAAGGTCACTGACTCGCTGCGCGATCAACCGGTGGTCAATAAAGCCCGTGTGGCCGAATTGAAACAGGCAATCGCCGATGGCAGCTATAAAGTCGACAGCAACCGTGTAGCCAGCAAGCTGCTCAATTTCGAAGCCGAGCGCTAGGCAAAGGCCTGCGCCGGGCTTTTGGACGCTTAAACCCCAAGGCCAGCCATGCATCACGACGAAAATCTGCTTCAACTGATCCTTGATGATCTTGAGCCGACGCAACAACTGCTCGAGCTGCTCAAGGAAGAATCCCTGGCCCTCTACGGCCGGGACATGCCGCTGCTGGAAGAAATTCTGGCGCGCAAGCAGTCGCTGATTGTCCTGCTGGAACAGCACGGCAAAAAGCGCAGCCAGATCCTAATCAGCCTGGGCCTGCCGGCTGACCATGACGGCCTGGCGCAACTGGCCAGCCACTCCTCGGTCGGCGATCAATTGCTCGCCCAGAGTAAAGAACTCAATCAACTGCTCAGCCAGTGCCAGGAAGCCAACCTGCTCAACGGCCAGTCGATCCAGCTTCAACAAGCTACGACCGCCAACCAGTTGCGCATACTTCACGGCGGCGAGCCTCCAGCGCTCTACAACGCGCAGGGTTCCACCTCGCGCCTGGTCAAGCCAAGCACCCGCAGCCAAGCCTGACGCGGGTTTTACAGCGTGGCCTATCCAAGGCGCGCCACATACTGGCAGAATGCCCGCTCTTGCGTGTAGTCGTATTTTGTCTGGAGATGGAAGAACCGTGTTCAACGCCCTTAATGCGGAAGATGCCCCGCAGCCCCCCAAGGTCCTCACCACGCCTCTGGAAATCGCCAGCACCTTGCGGATGCTGCAAGAAAGTCACGACCCGCTGATCATCTCCTTCCACGAACGCAGCCAGCGCTTCCAGAGTTACCTGGTGGACGTGGACCGTGACGGCCACAAGATGATTCTGGATGAAATGATTCCCCGCGACGGTGAACGCCACCTCGAAAGCGGCGAACCCTTTCGCATCGAAGGTTTCCACGACGGCGTGCGTGTCGCCTGGGAAAGCAAAGGCACCCTCACCGTCAGCGAAAAAGACGGCCACCGTGTCTACACCGGCAGCATGCCTGACGAGGTGGTCTACCATCAGCGTCGCAATGCCTTCCGCGCCGCCCTGAAGCTGGCGCAGCTGGTCAACATCGAACTCGATGGCGAGAAGCTCCAGGCACCTGTGCGCGGCAAACTCCTGGATATTTCCGCCACCGGTTGCAAACTGCGCTTTGAAGGGGACATTTCCGAGCGCCTGCAGCTGGGCCAGGTCTACGAGCGCTTCATGGCCGCCCTGCCCTTTGGCAGCATGACCACCTCGGTCGAACTGCGGCACCTGCACTTCGAAGAACGGATCAACATTACCTTCGCCGGCGTGCGCTTTCACAACATGAGCGGCCTGGTGCAGCGTCAAGTCGAACGTTTTGTCTACCAGCTGCAACGCGAAGCGCGGCGCTTCGACAAAGACGACGATTTTTAACCTGAAATCGCGATAAAAAAACGGGCGGTTCCTGATGGGAACCGCCCGTTTTTGCGTTCAGGGGCGCGCCCTGCTCAAGTCATGCGGATGCTCTTCGGGACCCAGCGGCTCCGGCGGCCCTTCGAAGGGCGGCTCATCGGTCGATGGCTGCGCATCGTCTTGCGGCTCCGGGTCGGGCACGCTCACCTGCATCTGCTCCTGCACCACCTGCTCGTCTACCCGTGGATCGAGCGCAGCCACCAATGGCGAACTGGACATGCTGTCGGGCATTGCCACATGATGCAGCGGCGCGTCTTCCACCTGATGCAGGTTGGTCACGGCTTTGGGGCGGATTCGCCACACCAGGATCAGCGCGCACAGGCTGAAAAACGCATACAGCATCTGGTTGCCGAAGAGCTTCATGATTACCCCGGCCAGCAGCGGCCCGATGCTGGCGCCGATGCCATAGGTCACCAACAGCATGGCCGTCAGCGATACCCGGCGATCACCTTCCACATGGTCGTTGGAGAACGCCACGGCCAGCGGGTACAGGCAGAATTGCACCAGCGAACACAGGAAGCCCGCCACGAACAGCACTTCCAGCGGCACATGGGTCATGATCGCCAGGGGCAGTGCCGCCACGGCCAGGCACAAGGCAAAGCAGCGGATCAACAGCGCTCGGTCATACCGGTCCGATAACCAGCCCAACGGCCACTGCACCAACAGGCCGGCAAAAATGCAGCTACCCATGAACAAACCGACCTGCTCGGTCGTCAGCCCTTGCTGGGACGCATACAGCGGCGCCAGGCCGTAGAATGAGCCGACGATCAACCCGGCCCCCAGCACCGTACTCAGCGACTGCGGCACGCGCTTGATAAAGAAGCGCGGTTCCATCGGCGCAGGATGCAGCGCCGCCGGGTGAATGCGCCGGGTCATTGCCACCGGCACAAGGCACAGGGCAAAGCACAGCGCTACCAGCATCAACAGCTCGAGGCCAAGCTGGGGATGCAACACCAGGATCAATTGCCCCAGCACCAGGCCGAGGTAGGACGCGATCATGTACAGGCTGAACACCACGCCACGCTGCTTGGCGTCCGCCTGCTCATTGAGCCAGCTTTCGATGACCATGTACTGGCACATCATCCCCAGGCCCACGATCACCCGCAACACGATCCAGGCCGGCAACCAGTCGACCAGGCCGTGGCCCAGCACCGCAGCGCCGACGATGCCGGCACAAGTGGCGTAGGCCCGGATGTGCCCGACCCGAGCAATCAGGCGGTGCCCGATCTTGCCACCCAGCACCAAACCAAAGTAGTTGGCGGCCATCAGCGCACCCACCCACAGGCTGTCGACATTGTCGGCCGCCAGGCGCAAAGCCAGGTAAGTGCTGAGCAGGCCGGAGCCGATCAACATCATCAAAGAGGCGAAATAAAGGGCTCGAAAAGATTTCCAGATCTGGCGCATCGGCGTTCCGAGCGGCTCCTTGCGGTAAGAATCAGGGCTATCGGCATGATAGTCCGGGGTAGTCAGTTCCGGACAGGCGGTTTGCGCCGTTCCGGGGATTATTTTGCCTACAGCTCAGACGCTGCCCGGCTGCTTGCAAGGTACATGGATTGCGATAAATACACCGCGCACGTGCTGTGAACCCTGAACATCGGCAAGGTTCGACCCGAGTGTGAAAAGCGCGCACAAAAAAGCCCTGCCAGAAGGTCTGGGCAGGGCTTTTGGATCTGGTGTCCCAGGGCCGGTTCGAACGGCCAACCTTCCCCTTAGGAGGGGGATGCTCTATCCAATTGAGCTACTGGGACATGTGATAGCCGCGGCGCCAAATGCGCGGCGACGGACGGCGTGCATGTTAACGGCCAAGGTGGGTTTTGTCATGTCGTCCTTAGGCTTTTTGAGTGTAGGCCGCTCCCTGCACGAGCAAGCATGGTTTGGCCCCGCAAATACGGGCGCTTGAGCCCGTCGTGCAAAATGCACTGCTGCACGACACCCGCATTGCAAATTGCAACCTTCCGGTCATTCATACCACCATTAAGCCATTGATTTTATTGGTTTATTGCCTTGGCACGACAACTGCAATACTTCTCCTACAAATGCAACCAGCCACGACGTTAAGCGGAGAACATGACCATGAACAGTGCCTTTCTGTTAGCCCTCAACACCGTAGCCCTGGCTGCATTGGTAACCTTTCACTTTCAATCGTCCGGCAATAACGATCCTGCGCAGCTCAGCCAGGCGGTGCCACACCACTTGCAGCAGCGTCCGCAACTGGCGGTGATGGCGCCAAATGCACAGCTGCCGGTACGTGTGGCCCAAGGCACTCAGCAAGCGCCTGCATCCGAACGCTGGGTTTTCTGAGGAAGTTGGCGATGAGTAAATTTGCCTGGCTGTTTATGTGCCTGACCGCATTCACCGGTCTTCTGGGTTTGAGCGCTGGGTCGCAAGACGGCCAGACCACCGCATTTATCGCCAGCGGCGTTTTCGCCAGCCTGTTCCTGCTGACCCTGATCATGGGTCGTCGCTTCAAGTTCGACCCCATCTTGCGCTGAACCCCCTTCGCTACCTTATGTCGCCTCGCCCTCGCTAATCGGCAAATTGCCACTAGTCTTAAAGCTAGGGGCAAAAGGCCACTTTGCGATAGGATGTGCGGCCTCAAACCCTGTGGTGGCCTGGACTTGCGAGAAGTTCCCTCGGGGAAGCGCGCGTAGCCCGGTTTTCCAACCAGTCCGCAAAAATGCAAATGAGTGCTGGCATAAAGCCTTTAGTCAGTTCAATATTTGTCACAGAATTGACGCCAAGGAACTGGCAAATGTGAGGCATGATGCGGCCTCTTTGCAATTCGGGTTGAACTTTGGTCGTGAGTCTTGTCTTAACACTCATCTTGCGGCCAATTCCAGAAACCGCTCCCCTGAACTAACCGGTTAAATATATGCGCCCATTGAAACAGGCAATTTATTCCAGCCGTACGGCTGACAAGTTCGTCGTACGTCTGCCAGACGGAATGCGGGAACGCATTGCCGAGGTGGCTCGCAATCATCACCGCAGCATGAACTCCGAAATCATCGCGCGCCTGGAACAAAGCCTCATTCAGGAAGGTGCCTTGGGCGAAGAGTTGAGCATGCGCCTGGACAGTCCCGAGCTGTCGCTGCACGAACGCGAACTGCTGCAGCGTTTTCGTCAGCTCTCCCACCGTCAGCAAAATGCTCTCGTCTCGCTTATCGCGCATGACGTCGAGGCGGCCGCAGAAGCCAATTGATTCGCGACTGAAAGCCGAAGCCAGCTAAATGCTGGCTTTTTTTTGCGTGGAATTTGAGGGGGCAGCCGTAGGAGCGAGCTTGCTCGCGAAAAACTTGAGCGCGCCGCAGGCAGTCAGGGTTTACGCGTTATCGTTGACGATCTTCGCTGGCAAGCCAGCTCCTACAGGGGAGCCGGCCAGCGTGCAGGGTTTAGAGCAGGAAGATGGTAGCCAGGCCCAGGAAGATGAAAAAGCCACCACTGTCGGTCATGGCGGTGATCATCACGCTGGCACCCATGGCAGGGTCGCGCCCAATGCGGGCCAGGGTCATCGGGATCAACACGCCCATCAGCGCCGCCAGCAGCAGGTTGAGGGTCATGGCGGCCGTCATGACCACGCCGAGTGACCAGCTGCCATACAGCAAATAGGCCACCACGCCGATCACCCCACCCCAGACCAGGCCATTGATAAGGCCCACGGCCAGCTCTTTGCGCAGCAACCGCGAGGAGTTGGCGGTACTCACCTGATCCAGCGCCATGGCGCGCACAATCATGGTGATGGTCTGGTTACCGGAGTTACCGCCAATACCGGCCACGATCGGCATCAACGCCGCCAGGGCGACCAGTTTCTCGATCGAGCCTTCAAACAAGCCGATCACCCGGGAAGCGATAAACGCGGTAATCAGGTTGACAGCGAGCCAGGCCCAGCGGTTACGCAGCGAACGCCAGACCGATGCAAAGATGTCTTCCTCTTCACGCAGACCCGCCATGTTGAGGACTTCGGTTTCACTCTCTTCACGAATCAGGTCGACGATTTCATCGATGGTCAAACGGCCAATCAATTTGCCGTTCTTGTCCACCACCGGCGCCGAGATCAAGTCATAACGCTCGAATGCCTGCGCGGCATCGTAGGCGTCTTCATCCGGATGGAAACTCACGGTGTCGCTGGCCATCAGGTCCGCAACTTTCTTGTCCGGGTCGTTGACCAGCAGGCGCTTGATCGGCAGGACGCCCTTCAGGATGCCTTCGTAATCGACCACGAACAGCTTGTCGGTATGGCCGGGCAGCTCCTTGAGACGACGCAGGTAACGCAGGACCACTTCCAGGCTGACATCTTCGCGGATGGTGACCATCTCGAAGTCCATCAGCGCGCCGACCTGATCGTCGTCGTACGACAACGCCGAGCGCACGCGCTCACGCTGCTGAGTGTCCAGCGCTTCCATCAGCTCATGGACAACATCACGGGGCAGTTCAGGCGCCAGGTCAGCCAGTTCGTCGGCGTCCATCTCCTTGGCGGCGGCCAGGAGCTCGTGATCATCCATGTCGGCGATCAGGGTTTCTCGGACCGAGTCGGATACTTCAAGCAGGATATCGCCGTCGCGGTCGGCCTTGACCAACTGCCAGAGGGTCAGTCGATCATCCAGCGGCAAGGCTTCGAGAATATAGGCGACGTCGGCGGAGTGCAGGTCATCGAGCTTGCGTTGCAGCTCAACGAGGTTTTGCCGGTGAACCAGGTTTTCGACCAGGTTGTTATTCGGGCCTTCCTGGCGGTGCGTGAGGTCTTCGACCACGCGCTGGCGCTGCAGCAACTCGATAACTTGAGCCAGGCGATCCTGCAGGCTTTCTTGTGTTTTCTTTACTTCTACTTCGGTCATAGGCGAACTCCACTCCCAGCAGCGGGGCACGCCGGAAGGATCAATCAGTCAATTCATGATTGGTAAAACGGGGTACTGAGCAGCTACTGGGTAAGTCCATGGAGGTATTCCACAAGCCCCGGCGGGGCTGACGGGCGCAATGATACACCGCCCGGCCACTTTAAACGTCAAAAAACTGGAAAGAACAAGCGCTTGCGAGCCAATGCTGAGTAATGGCTGCATCCATGAACTGCGACGACGCAGCGGGAAGGGAAAACACATGGGAGCGCGCGTAAAAGAGAAAATCCTACACAAACCCCAGACGGCAAAAAGCCCGCACTTGGCGGGCTTTTTGTTTGTATGGTGCACTCGACAGGATTCGAACCTGTGACCGCTCGGTTCGTAGCCGAGTACTCTATCCAGCTGAGCTACGAGTGCAGATTGTGTTTTTAGACCAGATCACAACTGGTTGTAACCGAATCACCGCATCACTGCAACTGACTCTTAAATGGTGCACTCGACAGGATTCGAACCTGTGACCGCTCGGTTCGTAGCCGAGTACTCTATCCAGCTGAGCTACGAGTGCATTTGTTGCCGCGCATTATAGGCCGTTCAATCTCTATGTAAAGCTATTTTTTCGAGCAATTTCAACAACTTACCGAAAAAACCAGATTGCAACGTACTAAGCAAATAATGGCGGAGAACGGGGGATTCGAACCCCCGACACCCTTTTGAGGTGTACTCCCTTAGCAGGGGAGCGCCTTCGGCCACTCGGCCAGCTCTCCGCAACACGGGGCGTATATTAACCACGTTCATCCCCGTTTGCAAACATAAAAAACGATAAAAATTAAAGGCTTGGTTCTTCGTCCTTCTCTTTCTTGATCCGCAGGTAAATTTCCTCGCGGTGCACCGCCACCTCTTTCGGAGCGTTAACCCCGATACGTACTTGATTGCCTTTGACGCCGAGCACGGTCACGGTGATTTCGCCATCACCGATAATCAGGCTTTCTGCGCACCGACGAGTCAGAATCAGCATACCTTTCTCCTCACGCATTTCAGTTCAGGAACAACAGTCTGCAAAAAAACGGCTTTCGACCTACAGCCAAAGGGCCATAGCCCTACCCGCCCAAGTATTGTCGAGCGCGCGTAAAAGAACATGCGCCCTACAAAAAAAGGAAAGGCGCGGTAAACCGCGCCTTCCTGGCACTGCCTTACTCGCCCTGTCGGGCCGGAGCGTCCAGCTCAAAAGCGGTATGCAACGCGCGCACTGCCAGCTCCAGATACTTCTCTTCAATCACCACCGATACTTTGATTTCCGACGTGGAGATCATCTGGATATTGATGCTTTCCTTGGCCAGGGCCTCGAACATGCGGCTGGCAACGCCTGCATGGGAACGCATGCCCACGCCCACGATCGACACCTTGGCAATCTTGGTGTCGCCCACCACTTCACGCGCACCGATTTCCTTGGCAGTGTTCTGCAGGATCCGTTCTGCCGCATCGTACTCGTTGCGGTGCACGGTGAAGGTAAAATCGGTGGTGTTATCGTGCGACACGTTCTGCACGATCATGTCGACTTCGATGTTCGCGCCGCTGATAGGGCCCAGGATCTTGAATGCCACGCCCGGGGTGTCTGGCACGCCACGGATAGTCAGCTTGGCTTCATCACGGTTGAAAGCGATACCGGAAATGATCGGCTGTTCCATGGATTCCTCTTCATCAATAGTAATGAGGGTGCCCGGACCCTCTTTGAAGCTGTGCAATACGCGCAGCGGAACGTTGTACTTGCCGGCGAACTCCACCGCGCGAATCTGCAACACCTTGGAACCGAGGCTGGCCATTTCCAGCATCTCTTCAAAGGTGATCTTGTCCAGGCGCTGGGCCACGGACACCACACGCGGATCGGTAGTGTAGACGCCATCCACATCGGTGTAGATCTGGCATTCATCCGCTTTCAGCGCCGCTGCCAGCGCCACGCCGGTGGTGTCCGAACCGCCACGCCCGAGGGTGGTGATGTTGCCTTGCTCGTCCACGCCCTGGAAGCCCGCTACAACTACCACGCGGCCTGCTTTGAGATCCGTACGGATTTTCTGATCATCGATCTGCAGGATACGCGCCTTGGTATGCGCGCTGTCGGTGAGGATGCGCACCTGGCTGCCCGTGTAGGACACCGCCGGCACACCGCGCTTGTTCAGCGCCATGGCCAGCAAGGCGATGGTCACCTGTTCGCCGGTGGACACGATCACATCCAGCTCACGCGGCAGCGGCTGTTGATCACCACTGATCGCCTTGGCCAGGTCGATCAGGCGATTGGTCTCGCCGCTCATGGCCGACAGCACCACCACCAGGTCGTCGCCTGCATCGCGGAATTTCTTAACCTTGTCGGCCACCTGCTCGATTCTTTCAACAGAGCCGACCGAGGTACCTCCAAATTTCTGTACGATCAAAGCCATTTCTAAGCCGCCTCAGCCCGTAAAGGGGCGCCTGATAACCAATCAACCAGCACCGAACCTGCCCGCGACTGAACCACGGGCCGGTTAACAGTGCCTTAAATACCTGCCTCGACAAACGGCACGGTCAGGGCCAGGGCTGCGTCCAGGGCGCCGGCGTCTACACCACCGCCTTGCGCCATGTCCGGACGACCACCGCCCTTCCCGCCCACTGCCGCGGCGGCTTGCTTCATCAAATCACCAGCCTTGAGTTGGCCAGTCAGGTCCTTGGTTACACCGGCAACCAGAACGACCTTATCCTCATGGACACTGCCGAGCAGGATCACTGCGCGGCCGAGCTTGTTCTTCAACTGATCGACCAAGGCCAACAGCGCCTTGCCGTCCTGACCGTCCAGGCGTGCGGCCAAGACCTTCACATCCTTGACGTCCACCGCGGCAGACGACAGATCGTCGCCCGCGGCGCTGGCCGCCTTGGCTTGCAACTGCTCCAGCTGTTTCTCCAGGGCACGGTTGCGCTCCAGCACGGCGGACAGCTTGTCGATCAGGTTGTCGCGGCTGCCCTTGACCAGGCTGGCCGCCTCCTTGAGTTGTTCTTCGGCCGCATTGAGGTAGGCCAGGGCCGCAGCGCCGGTTACTGCCTCGATACGCCGCACACCGGACGCCACGCCGCCTTCGCTGATGATTTTCAGCAGGGCGATGTCGCCGGTACGGTTGGCGTGGATACCGCCGCACAGTTCCACCGAGAAACTGCCACCCATGCTCAGTACGCGCACGTTGTCGCCGTATTTCTCGCCGAACAGCGCCATGGCGCCCTTGGCCTTGGCAGTCTCGATATCGGTTTCTTCGGTTTCCACCGGGGTGTTCTTGCGAATCTCGGCGTTGACGATGTCTTCCAGGGCCTTGATCTGCTCGGGCTTGATCGCTTCGAAGTGGCTGAAGTCGAAACGCAGGCGCTGGCTGTCGACCAACGACCCCTTCTGCTGGACGTGCTCGCCCAGTACCTGGCGCAGTGCAGCGTGCAGCAAGTGGGTGGCCGAGTGGTTCAGCGCGGTGGCGTGGCGCACCTCGGCGTCCACCTGGGTCTCCA
This sequence comes from Pseudomonas sp. SWRI18, assembly GCF_014268345.1. Taxonomy (NCBI): domain Bacteria; kingdom Pseudomonadati; phylum Pseudomonadota; class Gammaproteobacteria; order Pseudomonadales; family Pseudomonadaceae; genus Pseudomonas; species Pseudomonas sp. SWRI18. The sequence goes on along the minus strand of NZ_JACCQQ010000031.1, from coordinate 33,292 downwards.
CCGGCGCACCGACGGTGAGGCTGCCCGACGCCAACACGCCGTGGTGCAGGAACGCGCCGCCGGTCTTGGTGGTGTCACGCACATCAAAGCGACCGGAAGCCGCATTGAGGAAACCGCAGTCGCCGATCTGGCCACCGGATTCGGCATAGAACGGGGTCTGGTCCAGGACCACCACACCGTCATCGCCTTCATTCAAGACGTCGACCGACTGGCCTTCCTTATAAAGGGCAACCACTTTGGCCGAACCGCCGGTGGCCTTGTAGCCGGTGAATTCGGTGGCCACGTCGACCTTGACCAGCGTGTTGTAGTCCAGGCCAAAAGCGCTGGCGGAACGTGCGCGCACGCGCTGGGCTTCCATCTCGCGCTCGAAACCGGCCTCATCGATGGTCAGTTCGCGCTCACGGGCGATGTCGGCGGTCAGGTCCATCGGGAAACCGTAGGTGTCGTAGAGCTTGAACACGACGTCACCCGGCACCACGGTGCCTTTGAGCTCGGCCAGGTCCTGCTCCAGAATTTTCAGGCCGTGTTCCAGAGTCTTGGAGAACTGCTCCTCCTCGGCCTTGAGCACGCGCTCGATGTTGCCCTGCTGCTGCTTGAGCTCCGGGAAGGCGTCGCCCATCTCGGCCACCAGCGCGGCCACGATTTTGTAAAAGAAGCTGCCGGTGGCGCCCAGCTTGTTACCGTGACGGCAGGCGCGACGGATGATGCGGCGCAGCACATAACCACGGCCTTCATTGGACGGCAGCACGCCGTCGGCGATCAGGAAGCCGCAGGAGCGGATGTGGTCCGACACCACCTTGAGCGAAGACTGGCTTTCGTTGGCGCAGCCAATGGCCGCCGCCGAGGCGCTCAACAGGTTGGTGAACAGGTCGATTTCGTAGTTGGAGTGAACGTGCTGCATCACCGCACTGATCCGCTCCAGGCCCATGCCGGTGTCGACCGACGGCGCCGGCAGCGGATGCAACACACCGTCGGCGGTGCGGTTGAACTGCATGAACACGTTGTTCCAGATCTCGATGTAACGATCGCCGTCTTCTTCCGGCGAGCCTGGCGGGCCACCCCAGATATCGTCGCCGTGATCATAGAAAATCTCGGTGCACGGGCCGCACGGGCCGGTATCGCCCATGGTCCAGAAGTTATCCGACGCGTAGGGCGCACCTTTGTTGTCGCCGATACGGATCATGCGCTCGGCAGGTACACCGATTTGCTGGGTCCAGATGTCATACGCTTCGTCGTCCGTGGCGTACACGGTGACCCAGAGTTTTTCCTTGGGCAGCTTCAGCACGCCGGTGAGGAAGGTCCAGGCGAACGTGATCGCGTCTTTCTTGAAATAGTCACCGAAGCTGAAGTTGCCCAGCATTTCGAAAAATGTGTGGTGGCGGGCGGTGTAGCCGACGTTTTCCAGGTCACTGTTCTTGCCGCCGGCGCGTACGCACTTCTGGCTGCTGGTGGCGCGGGTGTAGGCGCGCTTTTCCTGGCCCAGGAAGCAGTCCTTGAACTGGTTCATCCCCGCGTTAGTGAACAGCAGGGTAGGGTCATTGCCTGGGATCAAGGAGCTGGAGGCGACACGGGTGTGACCTTGCTCTTCGAAGAAGCGAAGGAAGGCTTCACGGATTTCTGCGCTTTTCATTAGGTTCTTCCACGGAGGCTGCGGCCAAAGGCCAGTGCGCAACATCATCAGACGGAGCGACGGCAAAGGGCCGCATTATATCGGCCCTTTGCCGGTGGTACAGCGTGTTTATACGATTGAAACGTTCAATTGGACGGTCTGCACGGTCATTTACGCGAAAACTCGACGAATGCCTGCACCACTTGCTCGATCTGCGCCCGGCTCACATCCATGTGCGTAACCATGCGCAGGCGTGGCGCAACGCTCAACTTGATCGCGCGCTCGGCGGCGAAGGCCTTCAAGGCGTCGGCCCGATCACCGATCTGCACATAGACCATGTTGGTCTGCACCGGCTCGACTTTATAGCCGGCCTGGCGCAGCTCATCGCCCAGCCATTGCGCATTGGCATGGTCGTCGGCCAGGCGCCGGACCTGGTGATCCAAGGCGTACAGCCCCGCCGCCGCGAGCGAACCGGCCTGGCGCATGCCACCACCGACCATCTTGCGCAGGCGCCGGGCCTTGGCGATCAACGCCGTGGAACCGCACAACACCGAGCCAATCGGCGCGCCGAGGCCTTTGGACAGGCACACCGACACCGAATCAAAGTGCCGGGCAATCTCATGTGCATCCACGCCCAGCTTGACCGCTGCGTTGTAGAGCCGCGCGCCATCCAGATGCAGGGCCAGGCCATGTTCACGGGTAAACGCCCGCACCTGGGCCAGGTAATCCAGCGGCAATACCTTGCCTTGCATGGTGTTTTCCAGCGCCAGCAAACGGCTGCGGGCAAAATGGAAATCGTCCGGTTTGATCGCCGCCAGTACCTGGTCCAGGTCCAGGGACCCGTCCGCCTGCACCTCCAGCGGCTGCGGCTGGATCGAACCCAGCACCGCTGCACCACCGCCTTCGTATTTGTAGGTGTGGGCCTGCTGGCCGACGATGTATTCCTCGCCGCGCTCACAATGAGCCATCAACGCCAGCAGGTTGCTCATGGTACCGGTGGGCACGAACAGCGCGGCGGCAAAGCCCAGGCGCCTGGCCAGTTCGGCTTCCAGGCGATTGACGCTGGGGTCCTCGCCATACACGTCATCGCCGGTGGCGGCCGTGGCCATCGCGTCGCGCATGCCGGGCGTGGGTTGGGTCACGGTGTCGCTGCGCAGGTCAATCACGGACATGAATCAAGCCTCTGACGATTTGGGTAAGTGCCTCATGGAGATGATTACTGCGGGCAAAACCACGGAATATCAAGCCCCGGATGCATTCAATCGAATACCAACCAAACAAACCGATATAGCTTATCGATAGAGCGGCCGTGCAGTTTTCGAAAAACCGTGTTAAAAACGCTTCGCCACCAGGGTTCTGGCGGCAACGTTCTCAGGGCGGGGTGCAATTCCCCACCGGCGGTAATTACACGCAATGTGTATAGCCCGCGAGCGCTTGGCGCCTCGAACTGCTCACGCAGGACGGCGACAAGGTCAGCAGACCCGGTGTGATCCCGGGGCCGACGGTCATAGTCCGGATGAAGAGAGAACGGGATTGGCACCTAAGGGCCGCGCACCTCGTGTGCTTGCGTACCCTTAAATCCCATTCGATTCATAACGCCCTGTTTTTTTCTTAAACAGGAGTCAGAACATGCAACCCACCGCAATCGACAGCAAAAGCAAAAACCACCACGGCGAGCGCGTCGCGTTTATCCAGGCCTGCTGGCACAAGGATATTGTCGACCAATCCCGTAAAGGCTTCCTCGCCGAAATGATCGCCCAGGGCTACCAGGAATCGGACATCGATTTCTTCGAAGTCGGCGGTGCCTTTGAAATGCCCCTGCACGCCAAACTGCTGGCCAAGACCGGCCGTTACGCCGGTATCGTCGCCGCCGCGCTGGTGGTGGATGGCGGGATCTACCGTCACGAGTTCGTCGCCCAGTCGGTGGTCAGCGGCCTGATGCAGGTGCAGCTGGAGACTGAAGTGCCGGTGTTCTCGGTATCGCTGACGCCGCATCACTTCCATGCCGGCACCGAGCATCACACCTTTTTCTACGAGCACTTCGTGCACAAGGGCCAGGAAGCGGCGCGCACCTGCGCCGATACGCTGCACAAGGTCCGTGCGATCCGTCGCAGCGAGCCGCGTGCTGTAGCGGTTTAAGCAACACTGCAAAACACTGTAGGAGCGAGCTTGTGTGGGAGCGGGCTTGCTCGCGAAAGCGGAGTGTCAGTCAATACATAAGTGACTGATACACTGCCTTCGCGAGCAAGCCCGCTCCCACATTTGAATCCCGACAAGCCTTAAGATCTAGGCCAAGCCCGCATCCGTGGTCGGCACGATCAATATCCCCGCGCGCAAACCGTTCTTCACCTTCGGGTTGGGGAAGATGATACGTGCGCCCTCTTCTTCGATGACCCAGCGGGTCTTGGCCACGTCTTCGGCCAACAGATAACCCTTTTCCAATTCCGAAAAGTTCTCGACGTCCGCCGGCAGGTGCAGCAGGAAGGCGTCACTGTGCTTGATCACTTCGCGCGCCACGGCGAACAGCTGCATACCGTCAAGGCTGTCGGTCTCGGGCTCGGTGCCTTCGATGATCTGCTTGAGGCGCAGCTCCAGGCGTGAAACATCCACCCCCTCGTTGTGCCCGAACGGCCGCGCCTTGCCCAGTTCCAGGGTGAAGGCCTCAGCCTCCAGCTGTTCGTAGGTAAACGCGGTGAACGTGATCGACGCTTTGTTCTGCAACAGCACCGCTTGCATGCCGGCGGCGTGCAGGCGCGCCAGTTCACGACGTGAGTGCTGGCGGCCTTCCTTCCACGGGTACAGCGCAAACTGCTCGATCTTCGAGCCGCGAATGGCCGTGTGCAGGTCGTAATGCAGGCGCGAACGATCAGGCAGACTGAAGAAACTGCGGGCCAATTGCTCAAGCTCGGCGGCGCGCATGGCTTCGGGGCCGATGTTTTTTTCGTGACGGCCGTTGAACAACCGATTGACGTCCAGTTCGAGGTAACGCTCGCCGCGGCGCATGGCCTCGGGGTTGCCGAACAGGAACAGAATACGGGCGCGAGGCTTGATCTCCCCACGGGCGATGCTATGCAACAGGCGGTCGAGCAGTTCGATCGGCGCCGTTTCGTTGCCATGGATGCCGCACGACAGCAGCAGGTCGCTGCCATTGTCCCGGGCCTGCGGCGGACGCACTTCAAGCGCGCCCTCGCTGAGCCAGCGCATCTGCACGCCGTCGACAGTCAGTTGAATTTTTTGCGCCGGTTCGCGACCGGCGAGGGTCAGTTCAAGCAATTTGCCGAGGGCGAGCATACGCAGCTTCCTTAGTGGTTGCAGCCTGGGCCGTGGACGTGATCGTCGTCATCACCTTCAACCTCGGCCGGTTCCATTTCCAGTTGCAGGCTCATCAGGTTGGTGGCCAGCGGGCGCATCAGCAGGTTGGCGTACTCGGCGTCGCCTTCTTCCACGTCCACACCGATCAGCAGTTGGCCACGGCCGTCGTGCTGGATCCAGATCTCCTTGCCCTGCCAGACCACGGCGACGCGGGTGCAGGAGGTTTCCAGCTGGGTGCCGTCGGTGTCTTCAAGGATCAGTTTCAGGGTGTCGGTCATAAATAAAATATCTCAGCCACGTGGCGTTAATTGATCTGGAAAGGATAAACCGAGCCCAGTTTAAGGATTTGCGTCAGTTCATCCAATGCCGTGCGGCACTCAAGCAGCAATTGCGGGTCAGCCAGGTCGGTTTCGCGCAGGCTGTCGCGGTAATGCTTGTCGACCCACTGGGTCAGGGTGTCGTACAGCGGCGCGGTCATGATAACGCCTGGGTTCACCGCCGCCAGCTCCGTTTCGTTCAGCGCCACGCGCAAGCGCAGGCACGCCGGGCCACCGCCGTTCTGCATGCTTTGCTTGAGATCGAACACCTTGACGTCGCGGATCAGCCCACCGGCAGCGGTCAAGCCTTGCAGGTAATCCCACACGCGCTGGTTGGCGCGGCACTCTTGCGGCACGATCAGCAGCATCGTGCCATCGGGGCGCGTCAGCAACTGGCTGTTGAACAGGTAGGAACGCACCGCGTCCTCGACGCTGACCAAGGCGCGCGGCACGCAGACCGCCTGGAAGTTGCCGCCCAGCGTGCCCAGTTTGCCCTGCAACTCGGCGAGCATCTGTTCGGTATTGAGGAACGCGTCCTCGTGATAGAACAGAACTTCACCGTTGCCCACCGCGATCACGTCGTTGTGGAACACACCGGCATCGATCACTGCCGGGTTTTGCTGGGCATAGACCACGCCGTCGTCCTTCAAGCCGTGCAGGCGCGCAACGGCCTGGGACGCTTCGAGGGTCTGGCGCGCCGGGTACTTCTGCGGCGCAGGGTAACGGGGGTCGAATGCGCTGCGGCCGAACACGAAAAATTCAACGCCCGCCTCGCCGTACTCACGGCAAAAACGCGTGTGGTTGGCCGCGCCTTCGTCGCCGAACTGCGCCACCGCCGGCAAGGCGGCGTGATGGGCGAAGTGCTTGGCGTCGGCAAACATCGCCCCGAGCACGCGGCTGGTGGTCGGGTGTTCGATGCTGCGGTGGTATTTGCAGTTGAGGTTGGCGGCGGTGAAATGCACGCGGCCATCTGCCGTGTCGGCGCTGGGGCTGACGGTGGCGGCATTGGCGACCCACATGCTTGAGGCGGAGCAGCTGGCAACCAGCAACGGCATGGCGTGCCTGGCCGCTTGCTCGATCACCTGGGCGTCGGTGCCGCTGAAACCAAGGGTGCGCAAGGCAGCCACATCCGGACGTTCCTGGGGCGCCAGAACTCCTTGCACATAGCCCATGTCCATCAGGGCCTTCATTTTCTGCAGGCCCTGCAACGCCGCTTCCCTGGGGTTGGAATGCTGCTGGCTGTTGCTCTGGGAGGCGACGTTGCCAAAGGACAACCCGCCGTAGTTATGGGTCGGCCCCACTAGACCGTCAAAATTGACTTCATAGGATTTCATCGGCGAGGCTCCACGAACATCTGTTTTTATAAGCAATCTTCAACACACCATAGATCGAATGTGGATGGGATCTAATGTGGGAGCGGGCTTGCTCGCGAAGGCGGTGGTTCAGTCGCCAGATGTATTGACTGACACACCGCCTTCGCGAGCAAGCCCGCTCCCACATTTAGATCCCCTCCTGCCTTAGATCAGCGTAATACCCGGGGTCAGTGTGGCTGGCACCACCAAACTCGGGGTTTCCAGCGACGCCACCGGATACGCACAATAATCCGCCGCGTAATAAGCACTGGCGCGGTGGTTGCCCGAGGCCCCTACTCCACCAAACGGCGCGGTGCTGGCGGCGCCGGTCAGCTGTTTGTTCCAGTTGACGATACCAGCGCGGCTTTCCAGCCAGAACTGCTGGTAGCGCGCTTCGGAATCCGACAGCAACCCCGCCGCCAAGCCGTATTGAGTGTTGTTGGCCTCGGCAATCGCCGCTGCAAAATCCGCGTAGCGGATCACCTGCAACAGCGGGCCGAACAACTCTTCGTCTTCGCGCTCGGTCACGGCGGTCACGTCGATGATGCCTGGGGTCAGCAACGCGGCCTGGTGCTGGGGTTGAGTCATTTCCAGCAGCGCGACGGCGCCATTGGCCAACATCAGTTCCTGGGCATCCATCAAGGCTTTGGCGGCGCCGAGGGAAATCACCGAGCCCATGAACGGCGGCGGTTGCTGGTCGAACGCGCCCACTTCAATCGTCGCGCTCACCGCCACCAGGCGTGCCAGCAAGGCATCGCCCCAGGCGCCTTCGGGCACTAGCAGGCGGCGTGCGCAGGTGCAGCGCTGACCGGCGGAGATAAACGCCGACTGGATAATGGTGTACACCGCCGCATCCACATCGGCGACTTCGTCGATTACCAGCGGGTTGTTGCCGCCCATTTCCAGGGCCAGGATCTTGTCCGGACGCCCGGAAAACTGCTGGTGCAGATGATTGCCGGTGCGGCTGGAACCGGTGAAAAACAAACCGTCGATGCCTGGGTTGGCCGCCAGGGCGATGCCGGTTTCCCGCGCGCCTTGCAGCAGGTTCAGCACGCCTGCCGGTAAACCGGCTTCGATCCAGCACTGCACGGTCAGCTCGGCGACTTTCGGCGTGAGCTCGCTCGGCTTGAACAGCACGGTATTACCCGCGAGCAGCGCCGGGACGATATGCCCGTTTGGCAAATGGCCAGGAAAGTTGTAAGGGCCGAACACCGCCACCACACCGTGGGGTTTGTGGCGCAATACAGCGGTGGCATCGCCCAAGGGGCCGCTCTTCTCGCCGGTGCGCTCACGGTAGCTTTGCACCGAGATGGCGATCTTGTTGGCCATGCTGGTGACTTCGGTGGCCGATTCCCACAGCGGCTTGCCGGTTTCCTCACCGATGCAACGGGCGATTTCATCGGCGCGTTTTTTCAGAACAGCGGCGAAGGTTTCCAGCACGCCGATGCGATCTTCCAACGACCGTCGCGCCCAGGCGGGGAACGCTTGGCGCGCGGCCTGCACGGCGGATTCGACCTGCTCGGCCGTGGCGCTGTTGCCGGCCCACAGCACTTGCTGGGTCACCGGGTTACGTGATTCAAACAGTTCACCCTGGCCGGCCAGCCAGCTACCTGCGATATACAACGAATTCATTATTTCGACTCCCGGGCTGCAGACAACGGTACGGCGCGCACTTGATCACCGACGACCAACTGAAGACGCTTGGCCGTCTGAGGATCGACCACCAGCGTACCTGCGGCCAGGCGGGCCGGTGCGGCCGTGATGCGGCAGTCTTCGCGCTTGCGGTTATGGATCAGGAACGGCGTGGCATCGTCCCCCGGCGTGCCGATGGCGAGCACCAGCGACTGGCTGTCGCGCACCGCACGGATCTTGCTGGTTTCGCATTCCACCGCAGGGCCCGCATCGAAAATATCGACATAGCCCTGGTAGCTGAAGCCTTCGCTCTTGAGCATGCTCAGCGCCGGTTCGGTATCCGGATGCACCTTGCCGATCACGTTGCGCGCGTCTTCGGAAAGAAAGCAGCTGTACAGCGGAAACTTCGGCATCAGCTCAGCGATAAACGCCTTGTTGCCCACGCCGGTGAGGTAGTCGGCCTGGCTGAATTCCATCTTGAAGAAGTGCCGGCCCAGGCTTTCCCAGAACGGCGAACGCCCGGCGTCGTTGGACACACCGCGCATCTCGGCGATGATCTTGTTGCCGAACAGTTGCGGGAATTCGGCGATGAACAGCATCCGCGCCTTGGCCAGCATGCGGCCATTGAGGCCGGTGCGGTAATCGGCGTGCAGGAACAACGAGCACAGTTCGGAGTTGCCGGTGAGGTCGTTGGCCAGGAACAGCGTCGGGATCTCGCGGTAGATGTTCAGCTCCTGGGAGGCGCTGACGGTCAGGCCGACCCGGAAGTTGTACCACGGCTCACGCAGGCCGACCGCGCCGGCAATCGCGGAAATGCCCACCACCCGGCCTTCGTCGTTTTCCAGCACGAACAGGTAGTCGGCATCGCCCCGCCCGGCGTCGCCGCGAAAGGTTTTTTCGGCCCAGCCCACGCGGTGGGTCAGGCGTTCCTCGTTGGCCGGCAAGGTGGTGAGGCCGGTGCCGGTGCTGCGCGCCAGGTCGATCAGGGCCGGTAAATCGCTGCTGCGTACGGGACGAACAATCATGCTATCTCCTCAAACGGGCCGCCTGCTCCAGGCCACCCGCAAAACTCTGCTTAAACCGCAACCAGGCGCACGCTGGCACCTTCGCCGACGCCCAGCGCTTCGGCCGCGTCCAGGTCCAGGGTCACCGGTTTGCCGGGCGCATAATCCAACTCCAGCATCACCGCCCGGTAATCCTGCAACTGGCCGTTGCTCACCAGGTACTGGCGGCCGACACCCTTGACCATCTCGCCGATCTTCACCGGCACCACGCGGCTCTGGGCAATCGAGCGAATGCCCGAGACCCGTGCGTGCAGCGTCGGGCCACCGTCGAAGATGTCGATGTAATGGTCGGTCTCGAAGCCCTCGCGCATCAGGATGTCGAAGGTGATCTGCGCACGCGGGTGCACCTGGCCCATCGCCTCTTGGGCGGCGTCCGGCAGCAGCGGCACGTAGATCGGATAATGCGGCATCAGCTCGGCGAGGAAGGTACGGCTTTTCAACCCGCACAGGCGCTCGGCGGCGGCATAGTTGAGATCGAAGAAGTTGCGGCCAATGGCGTCCCAGAACGGCGAATCACCGTTCTCGTCGCTGTAGCCGACGATCTCGGTCACCACCGAATCGGCAAAGCGCTCGGGGTGGCTGGCGACGAAGAGCAGGCGGCCACGGGAATTGAGTTCCGACCACGGCGAACCGACCAGCGCCGGCTTCACGTAGAAACTGGTGAGCAGGCTGTTGCCGGTGAGGTCGTGGCACTGGGAAAGCACGTGGATCTTGTTGTGGATCTTCAGCTCGCGGGAGGCGTGCACGAAGGTCTCGTTACGAAAACTGTAGAACGGCTCCGAGTAACCGGCCGACGCGACGATGGCCGAGCAGCCGGCGAGTTTGCCGGTGTCGGTGTCTTCGAGCACGAAGAAATAGCTTTCTTCGCCGTTGAAACTGACCTCGGCCGCAAACGACGCTTCGCTGGCGGCGATCTTGTCGCTCAGGCGTTCCACGTCGTCCGGCAAGGAGGTGACACCAATCGGGCTGTCCGCAGCCAGACGCTGTACCTCGCCCAGATCAGCCATTTGCGCGGGGCGCATCACCAGCATGGTGTCACTCCTTAACTCGAAAAACTCACAGAGGGAAAATACCGGACTGCTCCTGAATCAACACAGGCCCCAATGTGGGAGCGGGCTTGCTCGCGAATGCAATCTGTCAGTCAATGCATCTGGCGACTGAACCACCGCTTTCGCGAGCAAGCCCGCTCCCACATTGGATCCGGTCCGGCAAATAAAAGGTGTTGCTATCAGGCCTGCGTCAACGTCTTCACAGCCCGTTCAAAACGATCCAGGCCTTCGTTGATGTCCGCCTCTTCCACCACCAGGCTCGGGGCGAAACGCACCACGTCCGGGCCGGCTTGCAGGATCATCAGGTTTTCTTTCTCGGCCGCGTTGAATACATCCTTGGCCTTGCCTTTGAATGCATCGCTCAGCACGCAGCCGATCAACAGGCCCAGGCCACGCACTTCGGTGAAAATGCCGTATTGCTTGCCGATCTGCTCCAGGCGCGCCTTGAACAGGTCGTGCTTGGCGTTCACGCCGGCCAGGACTTCAGGGGTGTTGACCACGTCGATCACCGCCTCGGCCACCGCGCATGCCAGCGGGTTGCCTCCATAAGTGGTGCCGTGGGTGCCGACCACCAGGTGCTTGGCCAACGCTTCGGTGGTGAGCATCGCCGCGATCGGGAAACCGCCGCCCAGGCTCTTGGCGCTGGTGAGGATGTCCGGCGTCACGCCGTAATGCTGATAGGCAAACAGATGGCCGCTGCGGCCCATGCCGGTCTGCACTTCGTCGAACACCAGCAGCGCGTCGTTCGCGTCACACAGTTCGCGGGCACCTTGCAGGTAAGCCAGCTCGGCGGGCAGCACGCCGCCCTCCCCCTGGATCGGCTCGAGCACCACGGCGCAGGTCTTGTCCGACACGGCGGCTTTCAGCGCCGCCAGGTCGTTATAAGGAACGTGGGTAATGCCGGTGATTTTAGGGCCGAAACCGTCGGAGTACTTGGACTGGCCACCGACGTTGACGGTGAACAGGGTACGGCCGTGGAAGCTGTTCAGCGCGGCGATGATCTCGTACTTCTCGGTGCCGAAACGGTCGAACGCCACGCGACGGGCCAGCTTGAACGCGGCCTCGTTGGCCTCGGCGCCGGAGTTGCAGAAGAACACGCGCTCGGCAAAGGTAGCGTCGATCAGCTTATGGGCCAGGCGCAGGGCCGGCTCATTGGTGAAGACGTTGGAGACGTGCCACAGCTTGTTGGCCTGCTCGGTCAATGCACCGACCAGCGCCGGGTGAGCGTGGCCCAATACGTTGACCGCGATGCCGCCGGCAAAGTCGATCAGCTCGCGACCGGCCTGGTCCCATACGCGGGAACCTGCGCCACGCACAGGGATGAACGCGGCAGGGGCGTAGTTAGGCACCATGACCTGGTCGAAATCGGCACGTTGCACCGGGGCTTGCTCAACGGACATCGGAGTCTCCTGAAGAGGAACGCCCGCCTGGAACTGGCGGACGATGCAGGGATTGTAAGGACAGTTTTCAGCGCGGCCTTGCCGCCAAGCGACAACTTCTTATAGCGCCAACCCCCGTTTTACGCGGGTTTACGCCAATGCGACAAATAGCGTCGCAATGGCGCAGTTTAAACTGCCCGAGGTTTTTACGGCAGGGCCAATACGCCCGGCACACGCCCTAACTATCTAGAGCCGCACACGTGAAACGCGCTGATCTACTTCTGTGCTTTATGCCATTGAAGAGTTTCAGCATGAGCACCCACCAACCCGACAGCCATTACCTGCCTCTTACAAACGCCATTCCGGCCTGGCTGGGCAAGGCCACCGCCGCCAAACGCCAGGCCTTGGCCGCCGCCACGCCTACGCCGCTGCCCCCCGCGTCGGCCGCCCAACGCGCCGAATTCAAGCGCTTGAGCAGCATGCACTGGACCGCGCAGAACGCCGTGGACAACGCGCTCAAGCAGGTGCGGGACGCCAGGACCTTCGCCCGAACGATTCTGGAAGACGCGTTAATCAATCAGTTTGGCGTGGACCTCGACGCCCAGCGTACCTGCCTGCGCCTGTACATCCCGCAAAACCTGCCCTGGCTGCCGATTGCCTCCGGTGCGGCGCGCACCTTGACCCTTTCGCTGCTGGACGCGGCACTGGTCAACTTCGACCATGAACAGACCCTGGACGATGCGTTCGAGCCCGCCTCGACCTTTATCACCGAGCCGGATGCCAACGACCAGTTCGTCACCCTGCCGGCGGTCCGCGACAAAATCAGTGTCGCGCGCTTCGCCAGGCTGTGCCGCGAACTGGATATCGGCGCGCGCTACCAACGCTACCTGAAGGACGCGCTGGGCTTGAACGAGCCGGTGGCCGGCGCGGCCTTGCAGTTGAAAGTCGAGGCCAGCCAAAAGGCCGCCTTGCGCAGCGCCTTGCAGCTGGCGCAGTTGCGTGGCGACATCCAGCCCGACTTCGCCCAGGTCGTCACCGCGCTGATGGACGGCCGCTCCAAGCCGCGGCTCGGCGACCAAACAATACGCCTGCAGACCCTGAGCGTGATGCAAGCCCCATTGACCGGCATCCTGTTATTCGCCGCCGACCTGGAACAGGCGCGCGCCATCCCGCGCCTGGTCGCCTATATCCCCGACGACCCGCACGCACCGCTCAAGGAATATTCCTCGCCCCTGGCCTTCAAGCAGGCCCTGACGCAACGGTTGCGAGACGCTGACTATCAGGCGTTCTTCAGCCGCTTTGTCGCCCATGAACACCGTGGTTTATTTTTTTCCGGTCTGAGCCAGCGCCTGGCGCGCATCAAATGGCACCCACCACAGCGCGGCAGCGGCCTGGCGCCTTGGCGCAAAACGCCGACCGACGATCCCAAGCTGCAATTTGCGGCCACGCCGCTGTCGGGCGATGTGTGGCAGGCGCTCTATCAACAGCAAATGAACAAGATCCTCAACGACGCCCGCACCACCGCCGTGCCCACCGCCGACGTGGACCTTAAAGCCCGCTGGGCGCTGTGGGATTCCTTCGTCAATGTGGCGTCATCCATTCTCAATGCGGCGCTGTTTGTGGTGGCGCCGTTCATCCCCGGCCTGGGCGAGCTGATGCTGGGCTACATGGCCTACCAACTGCTGGACGACGTGTTCGAGGGCATTGTCGACTGGGCTGAAGGCTTGCCCCAGGAAGCATTCGGCCACTTGATGAGTGTGCTGCAGGCGCTGGTGCAGGTGGGCGCATTCGCGGCGGGCGGCACGATTGGCGCGGCCGAACTGCGCAAGGTTTTGCCACAGCCAGTGCTGGATTTCATCGACCGCCATAAACCCGTAGCGCTCGCTGATGGCGCCACGCGCTACTGGAAACCGGACCTTGCGCCTTACCGGCAGAACCTCGACCTGCCGGCGAACCTGGGCATCGATCACCTGGGCCTGCACCAGGTTCGCGGCGAATCGATCCTGCCACTGGACGGGCATTTCTACGCAGTGCAACGTCAAGTTGACGGCGCTGGCTACGCGATCAAGCACCCCACCCGTAGCGACGCCTACAGGCCCAGGTTGCGGCATAACGGCGCGGGCAATTGGCACACAGAACTGGAGCATCCGCTGCAGTGGGATCGCCGCACACTGTTGCAGCGCATCGGCCATCGTGCCGAGGGCCTCGGCGCGGCCGACCGCGAACTGGCCCTGAGCCTCAGCGACGTGCCCGAAGGCGCGCTGCGCAAGATGCACTTCAACAGCGAGCCGCTGCCGCCGCTGCTGGACGACAGCCTGGGGCGCCTGCGCATCGATCGCTCGATCCAGACCCTGGTCGATCGCCTTAACAGCGATGACCCGGCGCACTACGGTCAGGTCGACCCTCAGGACCAACTGCAATTGCTCACCGCCTTTGGCGACTGGCCCCACGCCCGTGGCCTGCGGTTTTTGAATGCCGCCGGTGACACCACCTGGGCCTTTGGCGACCAGGACGCCCCGGTCGTGCAGATTCATGAAGCCCAATTGACCAGCGGCGAGCTGCTCAAGACCGTGCTTGAAAGCCTCAGTGAAGAGGAAATTCGCAGCCACTTCGGCGAACGCGCCAGCGACCCGCAGCTCAGCCTGACCACCCGCGTCAAACACCTGCGCAAGCGCCTGGCACGGATCGCCGAGCGCAATCGCGCCCCGCTGTTCGATTCCCGCTATGGCCTGCTGCAACAGAGCGAAGCGCCGGCCGTGCGGCAACTGCTGGCCAGCGTTCCCACCTTGCCGGCGCGCTGCGCCGAGCGCCTGATCGACCACGCCAGCGGCGAAGAACTGCAAGCCCTGGAAGAACGTCGCACCCCCCAACGTCTGGCCGAACAAGCCGAAGCCGCGCTGGATGCGCTGCGCCTCAATCGCGCCTATGAAGGCCTGCATATGGACGCGGTACAGAGCCTGGACAGCGACCGCCTGGCGCTCAACAGCCTGAGCGTCCAGCCGGGCTGGTCGGACCAGATCCGGCTGGAACTCAACCATCACTCGCCCGACGGCCCGACCTGGCACCGCATCGGCCCCGAGGACGCGCCGCTGCAGCGTAGCCTGGTGCGCACCGAAACCGGCCGCTATGTGCCCTACGACGCCAAGGGCGCGCTGTCCGGCGAGACCGACTTGTACAGCGCCATTCTCGGCGCGCTGCCCGATGCCCAGCGCGAAGCGCTGAACATCCAGATTCACCAGGGCCTCGAGCTGCGGCGGCGTTTGCGCCAACAGGCGCTGCCGCGCGCCGAACTGCGCCAACTGCTCGATGCCGGTACGCCTTCCGAACCTGCGCGCAAAACCTTGCGCCTGCTGGGCATGGATGCGGGGTTTCACGCTCAGTCGCCCGGCCATGTCCTATTGGAACGGGCGCAGCAGCTGTTTCCCGGCCTCGGCGAACCGCAACTCAACGACCTGCTGTCACACCTGCACGCCCAGCCAGGCGGCGCCGCAAACCAACTGGCCGCACTGGCCGGGGAATACCAACAACTGGAGAGCCAGCTCAGCACCTGGCAGAACGAAGTGCAGACCCACCACCCGCACACCGGCGCGCTGCTGACCATTCGCCAGCGCCGTTACGAGCAGCAGAACCGTCGCCTGGTCAGCGATCAGCTCAAGCGCTGCTGGCGTCGCGAAACCGACATCGACGACTATTACGAGGACCCCAATCGCGACGGCCACAGGCTGCGGCTGGATTATCCGATCACCGGTGCGCTGCCTCCCTTGGCGGCGAATTTCGACCATGTGACCTTCCTGTCCCTTACCGGCAGCGTCGATACCCACGGCGCACAGGCGTTCCTCGCGCAGTTCACGCGGTTGCGCCATCTGGAAGTCAAAGGTGTTCCCCTGGACGACATCCCCCCGTCTATCAACAGCCAGAGCGCCTTGACCCATCTGATCTTGAGCAACTGCCAGATCCGCCTCACCGAGGCGAGCCACGCCCGGCTGGCCGCCATGAGCCGACTGCAGACGCTGGTGCTGCATCGCAACCCGTTGGGCCGTGCGCCCAGTGTGCGAGGCATGCCGCATTTGAACGCCCTGGACCTGTCGGAAACCGGCATCAGCCAATTGCCCGCCGGCATCCTCGACCGACCGGAACTGCTGGCGGCATTGTTGGGGGACAACCAGATTACCGAGCTGCCCGAAGCACTGTTCGAACAGCCCGCCGAGACCAGTAAACAGTTCGACCTCAGTGGCAACCCGCTGTCGCCGGCGACCCTTGAGCAAGTCAAACGCTACTTCCAGCGGCATGATACCTACTGGGAAATCGACGCCCCGACCGCTGACGTGCGCGACGCCAACCTGCTGTTCCCGGCCCTGGACCGCGATGAACTGAATCGTCAGGTCTACGCCCTGCCCGGTGACCTGGAGGCGGGCCGTCGCGAACTGGCGCGCCTGGCGATGGAACTGGACACCCTGCAACAAGAACTGGACCAATGGGCGCAGGGCGAATCCCTGACCGGCAACGAGCGCGGGCGCAGGCTCGCCCTGCGGCGCTTGCTGGAGACCAGCTGGCGGCGCTACCCACAGCCGAACACCCATTACTTCCACGCGCTCACCGTCCCCCGCTCGCTGATCGGTGAACTGCCGACACTGAGTGCACGGTTCAATCACATCACCTCGTTGCTCGTGGAGGGTGACGGAACAGCCGTGGACCTGGACGGGTTCCTGCGCAGTTTCCCGGCGCTGGAGACTCTGGAAATGAGCCACACCGCGCTCGGCGACATCCCGCCGAGCGTGCTGAACATGCCGAGGTTGACCGTCCTGGTCCTGCCGCGCTGTTCGATCACCCTGAGCGCCGCCAGCAGCCGTGGCCTGGAGCGCATGGGCCACCTGCAATACCTGGACCTCAACCACAACCCGCTCGGCCAACTGCCTGACTTCAGCCAGGTGCCGGGCCTGGCCAGCGTGCTGCTCAAGAACACCAGCCTGAACGAACTGCCCGCAGGCCTGCTCGGCGACTTCCCACGGCGCGAAGTAGACCTGAGCGACAACGCGCTGCAAACCCTGCCCCCGGCGCTCTTCAGCCTGCCGGCAGCGAATACCCATGCGCTGAATCTGGCCGGCAACCCCTTGTCGCGGGCCAGCCTGGAACAGATCAAAAGCCACTACGGCCAGACGCTCCAGCACTTCAACGTCCAGGCCCCGCAGCCCGACCGCCTCCGCGCACAGGCTTTGTACCCCAACCTGCTGGACCACGAAGCCGACCGTTTTGTGTTCAGTCTGCCCGGCGGCCTGGATGATGTTGCCCCGACCCTGGCACGCCTGGAGGCGGAGTATCGGCAACTGAGCACCGACCTGCAGCAGTGGGCACTCAATGTTCCCGAGCGCCATCCGGTACTCGACGTGCCATTGGACGAACCCATGCGGGCCCGCGAACAACTGGCGCGCGATCAGTTCAAAAGCCTGCTGGAACAAGCCTGGCGCCGCGAAAGCCCCGAGGACGAGGAAAGCCTCGACGACCAATTTACCCATGCGCTGACCCTTGACGTGCCGATCCTGGGCGCACTGCCCGAACTGAGCGCAAGGCTGGACCACGTGACCTCGTTCGAACTGCGCGGCGGCGGCACGGTGACGGCGGTCGACGGCACCCTGCAATGTTTTCCCAAGCTGCAAACCCTGATCGTCAATCAGTGCGCGCTACGCGACCTGCCCCAAGCGATCTTCAGCATGCCGAAACTGGCGAACCTGGATTTGTCGCAGTGCGACATCCGCCTCACAGCCGCCAGCGCGCGCAGCTTCAGCGACTTGTCGGCGCTGGAGTTCCTGGAATTGAGCCATAACCCGCTGGGCAACGCGCCCGACGTCAGTGGCCTGAACCTGCTGGCGTCGCTGCACCTGCACAACTGTGAGCTGCGCGACCCGCCGAACGCGGTATTCCGGCTGCCGGAGCTGTACACACTGGACCTGAGCAACAACCAGATCCGCGAGATACCCGCCGACCTGCTGGACCGACCCACGACCTACCAGGACGATTCAGACCTGAGCGGCAACCCGTGGTCCGCGCGCAGCCTGGGTTATCTGCGCCAGTACTACCTGCGCACCGGCGTGGATTTCCAGGTGCCCGAAGCGACGGTGGATGCCGAGGGCGAAGCGTTGCAGCCGCCGTTGCCGGAGCCGATGGAGGAGTAAGCTCAGCCGCGCTCGGACGGCACCGAAGACAATTCGAACGGGCTGCTGCTGCGGCGCTGGTTGCGGTCTTCACGGGGCGTGGCGCCGAAGAAGTTGCGGTAGGCGCTGGAGAAGTGCGGCCCCGAGGAGAAGCCGCACGACAGGCCGATCTGGATGATCGACTTGCTGGTTTGCATGAGCATCTGGCGCGCCTTGTTCAGGCGCAGCTCCAGGTAGTACTGGCTGGGAACCCGGTTGAGGTATTGCTTGAAGATGCGCTCGAGTTGTCGTCGAGACACGCAGACGTGCTGGGCGATTTCGTCGGTGGTCAGCGGTTCTTCGATATTGGCTTCCATCAGCAACACCGCCTGGGTCAGCTTGGGATGGCTGGAGCCCAGGCGGTTTTGCAGCGGTATGCGTTGGCGTTCGCCGCCTTCGCGGATGCGCTCCACCACCAGCTCTTCGGAGACAGCCCCGGCCAGTTCGGCGCCGTGATCACGGGCCAGCACCGCCAGCAGCAAATCGAGCACCGACATGCCGCCACACGCGGTGAGACGGTCGCGGTCCCAGTCGAACAGGTGGCTGGTGGCGATGACCTTGGGGAAGCGCTCGGCGAAATCGTCCTGCCAGCGCCAGTGCACGGCGGCGCGGTAGCCGTCGAGCAGGCCGAGCTGGGCCAGCGGGTAGACACCGGCCGACAAGCCGCCGATCACACAGCCTGCGCGCACCAGCTGCTTGAGGGCGGAGCTTAATTGGGAAGCGATGACGGTCGGCGGTTCGTCCGCCAGCAGGAACAGCTTCTGGAAACCTTCGAGTTTGCCGGCCCACGGCTCACCCGGCAGTCGCCAGGCGCCTTCAATCACAGGCTCGGCTTGCAGGAACGACAACTCGTAGATCACGTCCGGATGCACCCGCTGGGCAACGCGCAAGGCCTCCTCAGCCAGCGCAAGCGTCAGTGCCTTTGTGCTGGGCCAGATCAGGAAACCAATTTTGTGGGCGGTCATGGAGTGCTATCCGAAGCGAGGAACGGTAATGAAGACAAAGGCCAATGCTAGCCGGTAAACCCACACAAATCTCAAAACAGATGGAGATCAACTGTGGGAGCGGGCTTGCTCGCGAATGCGGTTTATCAGTAACAAATGTGCGGACTGACACGCCGCCTTCGCGAGCAAGCCCGCTCCCACAGGGGATTGGGGTCAGCCTTAAGACCACGCAGCATGCCCTATATCAGTGCACAACAGCAGCCCTGATTATTTCAAGCTGCCCGACAAGAACTGCTGCAAACGCTCGGACTGCGGGTTCACCAGCACTTCACGCGGGTTGCCGCGCTCTTCGACGATGCCTTTGTGCAAGAACACCAACTGGTTCGACACTTCACGGGCAAAACCCATTTCGTGGGTCACCACCACCATGGTGCGGCCTTCCTGGGCCAGGTCCTGCATCACCTTGAGCACTTCGCCGACCAATTCCGGGTCGAGTGCCGAGGTTGGCTCGTCGAACAGCATCACCTCAGGTTCCATCGCCAGGGCACGGGCAATCGCCACGCGCTGCTGCTCACCGCCGGACATGTGGCCGGGGAACGCATCCTTACGATGGCCCACGCCAACCTTGGCCAGGTAGTGCTCGGCCTTGTCACGGGCTTCTTTTTTCGGCATGCCCAGCACGTGCACCGGGGCTTCCATCACGTTTTCCAACGCGGTCATGTGCGACCACAGGTTGAAATGCTGGAACACCATGGACAGGCGCGAACGCATGCGCTGCAGCTGCTTGGGGTCGGCGGCCTTCATGGCGCCGTCCTTGTTGGCCACCAGCTTCAGCTCTTCGTTGTTGAGCAGGATCTTGCCGGCGTGGGGCTGCTCCAGCAGGTTGATGCAGCGCAAAAAGGTACTTTTGCCCGAACCGCTGGAACCGATGATGCTGATCACATCACCGGCCGCGGCGGCCAGGGACACGCCTTTGAGCACTTCATGACTGCCATAGCGTTTATGCAGGTCTTGGACTTCAAGCTTGTACATGCGGTCGGTTCTCACAAAAACAGGTGGTCAGTCGTTGAGCAAGCGCCCGTGACGCAGCGCTTCGCGCCCCGCCACCTTGGCCAGCCAGAAACCCGCTTGGGCATAACGTAGCCGTTCAACGGCAAACAACACCCCCGAGGTGCCCGTGCAAATCGTGCTTACGCGGTCTTCCAGGGGGTCAATCACTTCAAAAATCGGCTCGCCCTTCTCGACCCGGTCACCGGCTTTACGCAGGTAACTGATCACCCCGGCATGGGGCGCGAACAACAATTCGGTGCCTTCAAAGGGCAGGCCTTCACACGGCTCGTGCTGGGGCGCAGGCCATTCGCCCTTGATCAGGCCTTGCTCGGCAAGAAACGCCAGGATGCCTTCGGCGTGGAAGATCGCCTCGTCACGGCCGGTGTCGGCCTGGCCACCCAACTCCAGCGTCGTCGCCAGGCAGGCCAGCGGTACCTGCGCCTCTGGGAACGTGCGCGACAAACGCAGCCACGGCAAGGAGCAGGCTTCATCGAACGAGCTGCCGCCGGAGTCTTCCGCCAGCAGGCCGACCTTCACATTCAAGTGCGCCGACAGCGAACGCCACTGCGGCCAGTGCTGGGGCAGCGCATACATGTGCAGCGCGGCTTCGGCGTCGCAGTGCAGGTCCAAGACGATATCGGCCGTGCAGGCGTGGCTCAGCAAGATGCGCTGCATGCCTTGCAGCTGGCTGCTCGGCGCGGGCAATGCGCTGAGCACATCGCTCATCGCCTGGCGGATCATGCGCACGTTGGCATGGGGATCATCGCCCAGCTTGCCTTTGAGCAACTCGGCGACCGGCTCGCTCAACTCCACGAAATCGCGGTTGAAGTTCTTGCCGCTACCGACCTCGAAACGTCCCTGGTGGCTGCCTTGCAGCAACTGGCCCAGGCCCATAGGGTTGGCTACCGGCACCAACTCGATCACGCCGTTAAGGGCGCCTTGCTGCTCCAGCTCGGCGAGACGCTTTTTCAGCTCCCACGCCGCGCGCATGCCGGGCAATTCATCGGCATGCAGGCTGGCCTGGATATACGCCTTGCGCTCGCCCTTGCCGAAACGGAACACGCTCAGTTGGCGCTCGCAGCCCAGGTGGCCCCAGGGCAACAGGTGATCGATACGTTGCATATCAGTGCTTCCTTGGCGCCAGGTAGCTCAGCCAGCGGCGCTCGGCCAACTTGAACAGGCGCACCAGGATAAAGGTCAGGCACAGGTAGAACGCGCCGGCGGTGATATAGGCTTCGAAGGGCAGGTAGAACTGCGCGTTCACCGTGCGCGCGGCACCGGTGATGTCGATCAAAGTGACGATGGAGGCCAGGCTGGTGGTCTGCAGCATCATGATCACTTCGTTGCTGTACTGCGGCAGCGCGCGGCGCAGGGCCGACGGCAGCAGAATACGGCGGTACAGCTTGTAGCGCGACATGCCCATGGCCTTGGCCGCTTCGATCTCGCCATTGGGCGTGGCCTTGAGGCTGCCGGCGATGATCTCGGCGGTGTAGGCGCTGGTGTTGATCGCAAACGCCAGGCATGCGCAGAAGGTGGCGCTGGACAGCAGCGGCCACATGAAGCTTTCGCGCACGGTTTCGAACTGCGCCAAGCCGTAGTAGATCAGGAACAGCTGCACCAGCATCGGCGTGCCGCGGATCACGTAGGTATAGAGCCAGGCCACACCATTGACGATCGGCTGCTTGGACACGCGCATCAAGCCCAGGGGCAAGGCGGCGAGCAGGCCGAAGAACAACGAGATGGCGAGCAGTTTCAGGGTGGTCAGCAAACCGCCGAGGTACAGCGGCATGGCCTCCCAGATGACGTTGTAGTCGAAGATCATAGATCAGCCGCCCTTACGCCTACCGAGTAGCGCTTCTCGAGGTAGCGCAGCGCCAGCAACGACACGCTGGTGATCACCAGGTACATCGCCGCCACTGCGAGGAAGAAGGTAAAAGGCTCGCGGGTGGCGTCGGCCGCCTGCTTGGCCTTGAACATCATGTCTTGCAGGCCCACCACCGAAATCAGCGCGGTGGCCTTGGTCAGCACCAGCCAGTTGTTGGTAAAACCGGGGATCGCCAGCCGGATCATCTGCGGCACCATCACCCGGAAAAACACCTGGAAACCGCTCATGCCATACGCAAGGCCGGCTTCGGCCTGGCCCTTGGGGATGGCCATGAAGGCGCCGCGGAAGGTTTCCGACAGGTAGGCGCCAAAGATGAAACCCAGGGTGCCGATACCGGCGGCCAAGGGATTCAAGTCAATATAGTCGTCGTAGCCGAGCATCGGCGCGACGCGGTTGAGCAGGTCCTGACCGCCGTAGAAAATCAGCAGGATCAGCACCAGGTCGGGGATCCCGCGGATCACCGTGGAGTACAAGTCACCCAGCCAGGCCAACCAGCGCACCGGCGACAGGCGCAACGCGACCCCGATCAGACCCAGAACAATGGCCAAGGCCATGGACGACAAGGCGAGCTGAAGCGTCAACCATGCGCCATCGAGGATGACGGCCCCGTAGCCTTTCAACATGATTCAGGTCCTCGAAAAGGGGGGATGAAAAAATGGCGCAAACTTCAGAGTGTTCTGTTGCTTGCGCCATTTCGGACAGACAGCTGCGACGGTTTACTTGGCGTCAGCGCCGTAAATATCGAAGTTGAAGTACTTGTCCTGGATCGTTTTGTACTTGCCGTTGGCACGGATCGCCGCGATGGCCGCGTTGATGCGCTCCAGGTTTTCCTTGTCGCCTTTGCGTACGGCGATGCCGATGCCGTCGCCGAAGTATTTGGCGTCGGTGAAGGCCGGGCCGGTGAACGCGTAACCTTTGCCGGCCGGGGTGTCGAGGAAACCTTCCTGCAACAGGGTGGCGTCAGCCACGGTGCCGTCGAGGCGACCGGCTTCCACGTCCAGGTAGATTTCGTTCTGCGAGCTGTAAGGCACGACGGTGGCGCCTTTAGGGGCCAGGACTTCCTTGGCGAAACGGTCGTGGATCGAACCGCGCTGCACGCCGATTTTCTTGCCTTTCAACTCATCCAGGCTGTCGCTGACCGCCGTGCCGTCCTTCATCACCAGGCGCGCCGGGGTCAGGTAGTAGCGGTTGGTGAAGTCCACGGACTTCTTGCGGTCGTCGGTGATGGACATCGACGAAAGGATTGCGTCGATCTTGCGCACTTTGAGCGCCGGGATCAGGCCGTCGAATTCCTGCTCGACCCAGGTGCACTTGACCTGCATCTCTTCGCACAGTGCATTGCCGATGTCGTAGTCAAAACCGACGATGCTGCCATCCGGCGCCTTCGAGGCAAACGGAGGGTAGGCCGCTTCGATACCAATTTTCAGCGGCTTGCCTTCGGCAAAAGCCTGCATGGACAGCATGGACAGCGCCAGGGCGCCCAACAGCACAAGTTTCTTCATCTTGGGACTCCATCGGTATAGGGCAAAACAGCAGTATGAGCCATGGCCCACGATGCGGCGAAGGTGAAACCGAATAGCAGTGCTGCGTCCCACACCAGATCAGCCTGGAGACGACGAGCGAGTGATCGGCATTCTAACGACAGGCCGGAAGCCGATATTTCCTCAATGCGACAACAATTTACAGATGCACCGAGAAAGCGGTTCCAGCTCATTGACAGCCTCTGGATTTTATGCAGAGACAAAAGACATTCAACCTGTAGATGCTGCAAATTGCGGGCCTATTATTCGCAAACCCTTCTGGGACGGCAAGTGGGGCGTTTAATCTTATTTCCGGGAATGTCTGAAACGTAGCTTTTAGCGGCGCAGGCGTAGCACATTGCCTCATGTTTGGGCGCGGGGTTACACATTTGGCCAAGGCGGTAACATTCAGAAACTTCCAGCGAGAAAAATCGATATTTATTCGGCTGGTGGCTGCACGGGCACACTCAAAGCCCACCCTGAAATGCAATCCAAATGTGGGAGCGGGCTTGCTCGCGAATGCGGTGGGTCAGCAACATATCTGCTAACTGACTCACCGCATTCGCGAGCAAGCCCGCTCCCACAGGGGATCTTCATTGCCTGCAAGCAATCAAAAAAGCCCCACCCGGCTCACACCGAATGGGGCTTTTTCCCACCTACCCCGCCTTACGCGACGTTCATGGTCTTGTGCGTCTCAATCAAATGCGCCACCACCCCCGGATCGGCCAAGGTGGAGATATCCCCCAACCCGTCATATTCCGCCGTGGCAATCTTGCGCAGAATTCGCCGCATGATTTTCCCCGAGCGCGTCTTCGGCAAGCCCGGCGCCCACTGGATCACGTCCGGCGAAGCAATCGGCCCAATCTCTTTACGCACCCAGTTCTTCAACTCCAGGCGCAACTGCTCGCTGGGCTCTTCGCCGCCGATCAAGGTGACGTAGACATAAATGCCCTGCCCCTTGATGTCGTGCGGCACACCCACCACCGCCGCTTCCGCGACTTTCGGGTGGGCGACCATGGCGCTTTCGATCTCGGCGGTACCCATGCGGTGGCCGGACACGTTGAGCACGTCATCCACGCGCCCGGTGATCCAGTAGTAACCGTCTTCGTCGCGGCGCGCACCGTCACCGGTGAAATACATGCCACGGAAGGTCTTGAAGTAGGTGTCGACGAAGCGGTCATGGTCGCCAAACAGCGTACGCGCCTGGCCCGGCCACGAATCGAGGATCACCAGGTTGCCTTCGGCCGCGCCTTCGATCAGGTTGCCCAGGTTGTCCACCAACGCCGGCACCACGCCAAAGAACGGGCGTGCCGCCGACCCTGGCTTGAGCGCGTGGGCGCCCGGCAACGGGCTCATCATGTTGCCGCCGGTTTCGGTCTGCCACCAGGTGTCGACAATCGGGCAACGGGATTGGCCGACGTTCTTGTAGTACCAGTCCCAGGCTTCCGGGTTGATCGGCTCGCCCACCGAACCCAGCAGGCGCAGGCTGCTGCCATCGGCGCCTTCGCAGGCGGCGGTGCCCGACGCCATCATCGCGCGGATCGCCGTCGGCGCGGTGTAGAGGACGTTGACCTTGTGCTTGTCGACGATCTTCGCCACCCGCGTGATATCCGGGTAGTTCGGCACGCCTTCGAACAGCAAGGTGGTCGCGCCATTCGCCAGCGGGCCATAGACGATATAAGTGTGGCCGGTGACCCAGCCGACGTCGGCGGTGCACCAGTAGATTTCGCCCGGGCGGTAGTCGAACACGCGCTCATGGGTCAGGGCCGCATACAGCAGGTAACCGCCGGTGGTGTGCTGCACGCCTTTAGGCTTGCCAGTGGAGCCGGAGGTATAGAGGATGAACAGCGCTTCTTCGGCGCCCATCTCTTTGGGCGCGCACACGGTGCCCGCCACTTTCATCAGGTCTTCGTACCAGATGTCGCGATGCTGGTTCCACTTGATCGTGCCATTGGTGCGCTTGCACACGATGACCTTCTGGATGCTGCTGGTTTCCGGGTTGGTCAGTGCGTCGTCGACGTTGGCCTTGAGCGGAATCTTCTTACCGGCGCGAATGCCTTCGTCAGCGGTGATCACGACCTTCGACTTACAGTCGATGATGCGACCGGCCAGGGCTTCCGGCGAGAAACCACCGAACACCACCGAGTGAATCGCACCGATGCGGGTACAGGCCAGCATGGCGACCACGGCTTCGGGGATCATCGGCATATAGATAGTCACCACGTCGCCGCGGTGCACATCCTGGCCACGCAGGGCGTTGGCGAACTTGCAGACCTGTTCATGCAGCTCGCGATAGGTGATGTTGCGGCTCTCGGCAGGGTCATCGCCCTCCCAGATGATCGCAATCTGGTCGCCACGCTCGGCGAGGTGACGGTCCAGGCAGTTGTAGGAAACGTTCAGGGTGCCATCGGCGAACCACTTGATGTCGACATGGTGATCGTCGAACGAGGTCTGCTTCACCGTGGTGAAAGGCTTGATCCAGTCGAGACGCTTGGCTTGCTCGCGCCAGAAACCATCGGGGTTGACCACCGATTGCTGGTACATCGCCTTGTAGGTCGCCTCGTCGGTCAGCGTGTTGGCTGCTACTTCGGGGCGGACGGGGTACAGGGAAGCCGCACTCATCTTTCTTACCTCGGTGACAATAGTTGTTGTTGTATGGCCCCTGTTGTAGCCGGGGTGGGCCTATAGAACCATTCGACGATGGTAGTAACAAGACCCTACAAATTACCCTGCCATGCCCGACCACCGCTCTGGCCCGCGGCCTGTGGCGCATTGCGGCCAGGTGAAAAAACCTTCATCGGCCGATTGTTACAAAAACCGCCAAAAGTGTTTATCAAAACCACGGGTATATGAATAGAACCCAGGCGCCTAAAATCAACTCCGCCCACCAAGGCACTGTGATTAACACCGTAACAGCCCCCACGAAGGCAACGTTAATCCGAACTTCCCAACTCTCAAGTTACACACGTGGCCTCACAAGGGCCCCGTGCCCCCTTTCGCCCTGAAGAAGGTAAATAGAGAAATGAAAGCTTTAGCAGTTTTGGCCCTCAGCAGCCTGTGCGCCGCCGCCGCCATGGCCGACGAGGCCGCCACCGAGCTGGCCGGCCGCAACGCGCCGATTGTCGAGGACTATACCTACAGCACCCACCTGGACGTCGCCAAAGTAGTGTCCATGAGTGATATTCCGCAAGTGTGCGAAGTTGTACCGGTGAAGATGGAATATGAAGACTCGCAAGGTCAGCGTCATATTCTTAATTATCATGTGATGGGGAATGGTTGTTCTAACGGGTAATAACTTCGTTATTTAGATAAATCCCGGATCTTGGTCGCCGCAGGAAATCGTTCTTGCGGCCAAGAACCTATTTGGATGCACCACACATCAAATGTGGGAGCTGGCTTGCCTGCGAAGGCGGCTTCAGCCGTCACCTGGCGCTGACACACCCCAATCCAAATGTGAGAGCGGGCTTGCTCGCGAAGACAATAGATGCGGCACCACTGCAATCCGCTCTAAGCGCCCGAATCGGGCCTCACACACTCAATGACATCTTCCCGCTCTTGCAAGAAATCCTCATCCATCTTGGGCAAATCGACCAGCGACAGCCAACTGGGCCTGACTGGCCGCAGGATAATTGTGTCCCCCTCCTTGAGAATTTCCAGCTCATCCACCCCGTCGTAAGCCATATCCGCTGGCAAATGGATCGTCCGACCCTCTCCACTCTCAATGATCGAAACAGTGCGCATAAAAAGTTGCCTCTCCAACGTAGCTGACTCTTGCAATTTAAGGGAGCACCTCGTGGCAGAGCAACGCAAATGCCCACAACCTGATCACCTCTTCCCACCTCGGTAAAATACCGACACCTCCCGTCAAAAATTTCCTACCCACCAACCCCCCGTAATCCCTCACCCCGGCCCAAATACCCACCTTTTTGTCCGCCCACCGAGACAATCCGCCCCAACACAAAGCCAATTTTTTCCCTATAATGCGCGGGTAAATCGGGCCTGCAATATCCCTTTACACAGGGACGAAGAGCCAGACCTGAGGCCACCGCCGGAGCCTGCACTACCCGCTCCGCCCCTCAAGCCTCATGCAGTACCCGTTACCCCATTACGTTTATTTGCCTGCGCGAGCTGCTGCAACAAACGATTCCTTAAGATCCACCGCGGCCCTGGGGCCGTGTGAACACAACCATCCGGTTTCACACGGGCACCTTGAGCCCTCACGCAGGAGACGACACGTCATGCTGAGCTGGGACGAATTCGACAAAGAAGAAGAAGGCGAAGTAGCCGCCAAAGGCGCCAACGCCGGCCATGCCACCGAAGCCAACATGGACCGCCTCGACGGAGCCGGCGCCGCCGCCGCCATCGAAGCGCGCGCCGTCACCGCCAATGACTCCGCCGCCATCGCGCGCGCCAAGGCAGAGCTGGACAAACTCGACGTCGCCGAAGGCCTCGCCGAACTCGAAGGCGCCTCCGCCCGCGTCGCCGTCGACGAAAAGCGCATGATCAACTGCCGCGCCGACCTCAACCAGCTCGTGCCCTTCAAGTACGACTGGGCCTGGCAGAAATACCTCGACGGCTGCGCCAACCACTGGATGCCGCAAGAGGTCAACATGACCGCCGACATCGCCCTGTGGAAAGACCCCGAAGGCCTGACCGACGACGAACGCCGCATCGTCATGCGCAACCTCGGCTTCTTCTCCACCGCCGACTCCCTGGTCGCCAACAACCTGGTGCTGGCCGTGTACCGCCTGATCACCAACCCGGAGTGCCGCCAGTACATCCTGCGCCAGGCCTTCGAAGAAGCGATCCACACCCACGCCTACCAGTACTGCATCGAATCCCTGGCCATGGATGAAGGCGAGATCTTCAACATGTACCACGAGATTCCATCGGTCGCCAAAAAGGCCGCCTGGGGCCTGAAGTACACCCGCTCGATCTCCGATCCGAAGTTCGAAACCGGCACCGTCGACACCGACAAAGAGCTGCTGCGCAACCTGGTCGCCTACTACTGCGTGCTGGAAGGCATTTTCTTCTATTGCGGCTTCACCCAGATATTGTCCATGGGCCGTCGTAACAAAATGACCGGCGTGGCCGAGCAGTTCCAGTACATCCTGCGCGATGAGTCGATGCACCTGAACTTCGGGATCGATGTGATCAACCAGATCAAAATCGAAAACCCACATTTGTGGGATGCCGAGATGAAGGAAGAAGCGACCCAGATGATTTTGCAGGGGACGCAGCTGGAGATTGAATATGCGCGCGATACCATGCCGCGAGGGGTGCTGGGCATGAATGCGGCGATGATGGAGGATTACCTCAAGTTCATCGCCAACCGTCGGTTGTCGCAGATTGGTCTTAAAGAAGAGTATCCAGGCACCACTAACCCGTTTCCGTGGATGAGCGAGATCATGGACTTGAAGAAAGAGAAAAACTTCTTCGAGACCCGTGTCATCGAGTACCAGACCGGCGGTGCGCTGAGCTGGGACTAACTCTTAAGCCAAGTAACATTAAAAAGCCCTGACTGCTCAGGGCTTTTTTATGCTCGCTAGATGAACAGGACCCTTCCTACAAGGAGACCATCCTTGGAACGGTTGATACGAATATCGATGTCACCTAGGCTCGTCCGCCGGTGCCTAAGAAACGCCCAACGTAGAAGCAAGCCGCAATCACACAGTTAAAATCCTGCTTGACCTCAGTCATGCGGAATTGACGCTGTAATGTGGCTTTGTCGGTTGGAGTTTCTTAGAACCACATTCTCTACGTTGGGTCGTGGCCCTTCAGAAAATCACGTAGAGGTCATAGGAATGCCCAACCAACATTTATTCAACTCGCCGTCGACTAAAGAATTAGCGGCATCTGAACCGTTGATCGCCGTCGTCTTCAACCGTCACAGTCTTCCTTTACATACCCTTCTTCTGGAAAACCAACCCTGGTTCTGCGCTCGCGATCTTGGGCGCTTAATGGGATGGCATTTGGATGAACGAACGACTCGCAAGCTCGATGAAGATCAAAAGAGAACCGTAAAACTGCTGTTCCACGGTCAACCGGAAGAAATGTTGATGATCAGTGAATCCGGCGCCTATGCGTTGCTGATCTATCACTACGTACCCGGAAACCGCCTATTACGTAGCTGGCTAACTCACGAAGTCGTTCCGACGTTGCGGGACGATCGTCAGGCCCGAACGATGGAACGACCACTATTGAGCATGTTGGATTGGCCAGAGATGTCATTGAACCTGCTGCATTGGCAGGATGAGGGCTGGATACGTCTTCGAGACATGCCGTATTTGCTGGTGAATAGAACCTACCGGGGAGATTCAGCAAAGGTGCCATGGTGGCGGAAGCTCATACAACCGTTCCGAATGAAGCAGCGAACTTACTGACGATGGCAACCGCCAATTCCGACCAACTTGTAGGAAATTTCGTAGACGCAATAACGACCACTCAGTATCGTCCGAGGGTTTTCCACCCTCGGCGGCTGCATGGACATTACGAAAGACAAAACGGACTGGAGCGACGCGGAGCTGGCAGCGGCGGTCGAGGCTTACCTAAAGATGCTGGCCTGGGAAAAGAGTGGCCAACCTTTCAACAAAGCCCTCGAAAACCGACTTCTGCGCGAAGGCCCGGTGGCGGGCCGTGCGAAGGGCTCCATTGAATTCCGCATGCAAAATATTTCCACCGTGCTGGTCCGTATGGGCTGGGACCGCATCGAGGGCTATAAGCCCGCCAAGAACGTGGGCTCCGGCGTAGAAAAACGCATCAGCTACGCCCTCGCCGCACAAGGCGTATTCGAATCCGAAGACGCCGCCCAAACCGCCGATGAGCAAACGCTCATCCGCCGCGCCTCCAAACTCCAGCAGCAAGCCTTCCCAAAACTACCGGACGGCATTGCCCAACCGCAGAAAGTATCCACGTTCAGTACGGCCTTCGTCCGCGACCCAAAAGTACGCGCCTGGGTGTTGAAAGAAGCCAACGGCATCTGTGAAGGCTGCGGTTCAAACGCGCCTTTCGAGGTCGACGGTTTGCCATTTCTTGAAGTACATCACGTCAAGCACCTGGCCCAGAAGGGTTCGGATCGCATCAGCAATGCTGTAGCCTTGTGCCCCAATTGCCATCAGCGTTGTCACCGGTCGAGTGATCGGGAGGCTTTCACCGAGGGGCTTTACGCCAAGATCGGAAGATTGGCACGGGAGTAGACTCCCGCTGTCACACCTGATGCATATTCAAAAAATACTAGATAGGACCGAGGCCAACCCGTGAACCCAGACATGCTCGAAGCCGGCCCCGTTGACGCCAAAGTACTTTCCGTCTTTGACTTCGACGGCACCCTCACCCACCACGACAGTTTCGTGCCCTTCCTCAAGTTTGCCTTTGGCACTGGCGCGTTTTATGGCCGGATGGTGAAGCTGGCGGTGCCTGGGCTGCGTTTTTTGGTGCGGCAGATCAGCCGGGATGAGTTGAAGGCGCAGTTGATCCGCACCTTTATGACCGGGGTGGAGAAGGCGTGGGTGCAGCAGAAGGCCGAGGAGTATTGCCAGCGCAATTGGGCGCGGTTGATGCGCCCGGCGGGCGTGTTGTCGGTGGAGCAGGAGTTGGGCTCGGGGGCGGTGGTGACGCTGTGTTCGGCGTCGCCGGCGTTGGTGTTGCAGCCGTTTGCCGATCGGCTGGGGATCCGCTTGATCGGGACTGAGCTTGAGGTCATCGACGGGGTGTTGACCGGCAAGCTCACCGGGAATAATTGCCGCTGTGAGAACAAGGTGCTGCGGCTTGAGGCGGTGTATGGGGACCTGGGGGAGTATCGACTCAGGGCCTGGGGCGATACGCGCGGGGATCGGGAGTTGCTGGCGGCGGCGCAGGATGCGCACTTTCGGCATTTTCATGCGAAGAAGAAAAAGCGGGCCCGGTTGCAGCGGTGATGCGGGGCATGGGGATCGGCGGGGACACCGAGTCGATCCCATCGCTGCCTCGCTGGGGCTCGACAGCTCCCACATTTGATCGGTGTGAGGCTGGGTTGAATCGCCACATGGACCTGGGCCCGATCACTCGTCGCCGCTATCCGACTCTCGTTCTTCAAACGCAGATCGCACTGCTTCCACAACCCGTTCGGCCAAGGGCGCTGCGTCCAACTGCGGATAGGCTTTCTTCAATTTTCCCGATACCTGCCAGCCATTGTCCTTTAGAGAGCGAATGACGCGGTTTGCGTCCTGGTCCGGCATTTCCAGCACTTCCTTGAGCCGCTGCTGGGCGCGCTGAAAAATGACCAACACACGCGCTTCATCAGCCATTTCTGTACGCACCGTATGCGCTACAACCTCTGCCGTATAAAGGACATGCTCGGTCAAGTCGGGATAGCGCCACGCGAATTGCGCGTCCTCGTAGTCGTCGAAGACCAGGTTGCTGCGAGTGCCATCCTCGTAGACCGCAAGTTCGCCAAACCGATAGGACGCGGCGTAGCGTTGCATGAATGGCCGCGAAAACACCTCGAGCGTTCGATCATAACGCGCCCGGAAATCAATCGAACTGGTGATCGTGGCTGAGACCGGCAGGATCACGCCATCAGGCACCGCCTTATCTCTGATCAAGGTATCGTTGATCAGAAAGCGATGGATCCGGCCATTGCCGTCCCGCATGGGGTGGATATACACAAACGCGAAAGCGATTACCGCTGCCCGGGCCAACGGCTCGGCTCCCCGTGTGGCCAGCTCGAATGCTTTCAGGCCGTCGAGCAGTTCCGCCAGCCCCTCAAATGGCGGCGCAATGTAGTGCACGATGTCTTCGCACATCGTCGCCTGCCCCACGAAGACCGGCGAACGCCGCAAGCCCAACCCGAGTGCTTCCTCACCCAGGATTCCAGCTTGCAACCTGTGCAGGGTTTCGTTGCTCAACGGATCCTCGATATGACCACAGTACTTGGCGATCACGTGGGCAAACCGTTGGATCCTGTCGGCTTTGTCGGCCTCTCTCTCGATCAGAAAGCTGGCACGCGACTCTTTGAACGTCAGCCAACTGGCCGTACGCATCAAAATATCGGGGCCAAAGGTTTGGTTCAGCTCGCGCAGTGCCGCGCTCAGATCGAACTGCAGCGCTTCTTGCACGGCTTCAGTACGACGGACCAGAGGGCAGAACGCTGGCACACCGGGAAGGTTATTGTTAATGCGCCAGCGCCGTATCCGCAGTGGCTCAATGCGCGTCAGGTAATGCTGGGCCGAAACAGCATCGACATAGCCGCCATTAACCACATCTGGCACATCAAGATGCCGTCCCGTCAACCACTCGTACAGGAATCCGGTACGGCGGGCGTATTGACCAAAGGGCGTTTTCCGGCACCAGGCTTCGACTGGCTCAGGGCCAGCGGCGGCAAACAGACGTGCAAAGAATTCGAGGTGGATCTCTTCGTACTTGAGCCCAAACTCGAAATGCCCTGCAAAGTCGTCTGACGGTTGGTAGCTGACAGGATACTTGCGTTCAACCCGTCCATTGCTCTCTTGGCTCATGCGGGTGGTGCCAATGACCGATTCGACGCGTAGGGGCTGCGCTAGCGCGATACGGTAGCGGTCAGCTAGTACCTTGAAACCTACTTGCATTGTCGAATCCCCTAACGAGCGATGAAAAACGATAATTATTGGGGGATAGTAGGCGAAAACGTTAATTGGGTGTTCGCGAAAATGCTAACGCACGCTCAATTTTGTTAATGGATCCACTTTTTCGCTGAAAACGCTAACGACCCGTATGAAGGCGATACGGGTTTGGGGTCGACGGGAAACCGAGTCGATCCCTTCGCAGCCTCGCTGGGGCTCGACAGCTCTTATCAAACTCAAAATAACCTATTGATTTTTCAGGGGTTAAAATTTCATTCTGAAATCTTGAATCTTGCATAAGTATTTCAGACAACTGCATTCTTGTGGCGAGCGGGCTTGCCCCGCGTTGGGGTGCGAAGCGCCCCCAATGAAGACGAATGCGGTGTATCAGACATTCCTCTGCGGTTGGTTTT
>NZ_JACCQQ010000030.1:0-52299 GCF_014268345.1 Pseudomonas sp. SWRI18 | reverse complement strand
CAGGCTTTGGAGCGTGGGTAACCCGGCAGGACGCCGGGTTAGCCGCACTGGGCCATGGATGGCCCATTGCGGCGGCCCACGCTCCAAAGCCGGAGTGAGGGCATGCCGAGCCTAGGCGAGGCACCGAGTGTTGGGGCGAAGGCCTTTTGGTTACTTTTGGGCCTTTCCAAAAGTGACCCGCCGTAAGGGCGGAACCCTAAGTGGCCGTGACCGCAGGAATGGATATGTACTCACCTCAAATACATGGTAGGCCCAAAGGCCGCCACGGAAGCAAGCTCCCACACTGAATCGTGACGAATCAGTTAGCGACGGCAGCACCATCCATCTTCTGCCGCAAACTCAACGGCCGCATATCAGTCCAGACCTCCTCGATGTAGGCCAGGCACTCTTTCTTCATGCCGCTCTTGCCCACGGTGCGCCAGCCTTCCGGCACTGCCTTGTAGTCGGGCCAGATGGAATACTGTTCTTCGTGGTTGACCACTACCTGAAACAGGATGTCGTCGCGGTCAAATACTGAGGTCATTGCTGTTCTCCATCGCTAAAAGGCGGGCTGCGCACCGTGCGCAGCACTGATATCTGTAGAAACGTATAACCCTGGCAAAAAATTAGAGGCTGGCGACCGCCGCCGCCAACGCGCGCCCGAAGATATCCGCGACCCGGTCGACTTCGGCGGCGGTGATCACCAGCGGCGGCAGGAAGCGCACCACACTGCCATGTCGCCCGCCCAGCTCGAGAATCAGCCCGCGCTTGAGGCATTCGCGCTGCACCAGCGGCGCCAACTGGCGATGGACTGGTGGGTGGCCTTGAATGTCGAGTGGACCCTCGGGCTCAACCAGCTCCACGCCGAGCATCAGCCCGCGGCCGCGAATATCCCCCAGGTGCGGGAAGTCGCGCTGCAGGATGCGCAGGTGTTCACCCAGGCGTTCGCCCATGGCCGCCGCGTGGCCGGCCAGGTCGTGGTCCTTGAGGTAGCGCATCACCGCCGAACCCGCCGCCATCGCCATCTGGTTGCCACGGAAGGTCCCGGCATGCGCGCCCGGCAACCAGGTGTCGAGCCAGTCGCGGTACACCACCACCGCCAGCGGCAGGCTGCCGCCGATGGCCTTGGACATCACCACCACATCCGGGAGGATGCCCGCGTGTTCGAAGGCGAACATCTTGCCGGTGCGGCCGAAACCGCTCTGGATCTCATCGACGATCAACGCCACGCCCGCTTGCTCGGTGATGCGGCGCAGGCCGCGCAGCCAGTCCAGATCAGCCGGGATCACCCCGCCTTCGCCCTGCACCACTTCGACG
This sequence comes from Pseudomonas sp. SWRI18, assembly GCF_014268345.1. Taxonomy (NCBI): domain Bacteria; kingdom Pseudomonadati; phylum Pseudomonadota; class Gammaproteobacteria; order Pseudomonadales; family Pseudomonadaceae; genus Pseudomonas; species Pseudomonas sp. SWRI18. The sequence goes on along the minus strand of NZ_JACCQQ010000030.1, from coordinate 51,003 downwards.
ATCACCGCCGCCGGCAGCAAGACACCCGCTTCCGGGTCATTCAACAGGTTTTCCAGATAATGCAGGTTGACCCGCACACCTTCCGCGCCGCCCAGGCCGAACGGGCAACGGTAGTCGTAGGGATACGGCAGGAATTGCACGCCATTGCCGAGCAACGCGCCCAAGGGCTTCTTCGGTCCCAGGCTGCCCATCAGGCTCAACGCGCCCTGGCTCATGCCGTGATAACCGCCCTGGAACGACAACACGGTGCTGCGCCCGGTGGCGGTGCGCACCAGTTTCAAGGCGGCTTCGACGGCATCGGTACCGGTGGGGCCGCAGAACTGGATCTTCGCTTCCCGCGCCAGCGCTGGCGGCAACAGGCCGAACAGGTCCTGCACAAACTGGTCCTTGACCGGGGTGGTGAGGTCCAGGGTATGCAGGGGCAGTTCATCGGCAAGCACTTGCTGGATGGCCTCGATCACCACCGGGTGGTTATGCCCCAGCGCCAGGGTACCGGCGCCGGCCAGGCAGTCGATGAAGCTGCGGCCTTCCACGTCTTCCACGTAGATGCCTTTGGCGCGCTTGAGCGCCAGGGGAATGCGCCGTGGGTAGCTGCGGGCGTTGGATTCCTGCTGGCGCTGACGGGCGAGCAGCGGGGTGTCGTCGAACTGGTAGAGCGTTTCATGCACCTGGGCGTCTTCGATACGGCTGGTAGCGACTGACATTTCTCGATCCCTCAATACGCTGATGATGACCAAACTGCCGATCCGATGGCGTCTGGCCCAAGGGGCATGCGCACGGATTTCCTGTTCTGGAAACGCACCAGTGCCGGGAGGATTTACTCCGCATGTCGCGAAAAGCCAATGGCCGGTAACTCGAGTAACTGTGGGAGCTGGCTTGCCTGCGATGACCATAGGTATCTACACAACTTTCAAAGGCTGACAAATCTCCGTGTAGTGAGCGGGCTTGTCCCGCGCTGGGCTGCGAAGCGGCCCCAACCCAGGCGACCTTGTTCTATCTGGAACTCTGCGGTGTCTTTATTGGGGCGGCTTCGCCACCCAGCGCGGGCGGTGCGACGATTCGCCAAGCCCGCTCACTACAAAAATGTGTAGATACCTATGCTGCGATGACATCACCTCGGTGTGCCTGATGTACCGAGATGTCTGCATCGCAGGCAAGCCAGCTCCCACAGGACAGCATCCAGGCCTCAGAGCCCGAGGTACTTTTCATTCAGCGCATATAAGATCGCGCAGGTCTCTGCGTCCAGAACCCCGCAGAAATCCCGCGGGCGAAAGTGCATCTGAAATGCCCGCGTCCTCTGTTGAAACGCCTGCCGGTTCTTTGCAGGCGCATACCCGTAACGCTGGAACGCCCGCTCCACCTCGACTTCCGAGGGCAACCCGGTGCAAAACCGACGTTGATACATCCCCCGCGTCGTCTCATCGAACCAGGCCCCCACACCTGCTTCATGCAAGCGACGCCACGGCAGTTGCGGCCCTGGATCGCTCTTGCGCGCATACGCCACGTCCGAATGCCCAAGGATGTCGGTGGGCCCAACTTGCGGATAGCGCCCAAGGATGTCGCGAACCAGCGCTATCAACACGTCAGTCTGTTCCTCGCCATAGGACGGAAAAGTGAACACCCCGCCGTCATCCCGCGCCAGGTTGACGATTTCGATGCCAATCGAGCGGCTATTGAGGTTATCGCGCCCCGCCCAATGGCTGACCCCGGCATGCCAGGCGCGCTTTTCTTCCGCCACCAGGCGAAACACCCGCAGCTCTTCATAACCGGCAGCGCGGTAACTGGGGTCATCAGGATCGGGCAGCAGATAGTGCGCACTGACCCCGTCCTGGGTCAGGGTGCGCAGGGAGGAGCCAAAGGGCGCCGCGGTGTAATGCAGAATTACCTGCCTCACAGGCTCGCCGTTACGCTCGTTGAAGCCCGTGGCAGGAAAACTGGTATCAATGACCAACATAAGAACCGTCCTTTTCAATTCAGGCCGAGTCGTTCAACCCGTTCAAACGCAAAAAATCAACGCCATCCTGAAGGCTTGAACCTCAGGAGGGCGGTAACTATTTGTGCTTGAAAGAAAAGTTGGCACCTGAAAGAAAAGTGATCAGCGCCGCAGCGGCATGCCCAATTCGACGCGCAGGCCATCCGCCTGGCTGTCGAACTTCAGCGAGCAGGAACAACGCTGCACGATCGCTTGCACGATCGCCAGGCCCAGGCCGCAGCCTTCGCTGTTGCCATTGCGCCAGAAGCGTTGGGTCAGGTATTGCAGGTCCTCGGGCGAGATCTGCTTGCCGTGGTCACGCACGCGGAACACCACGTGATCGGCCGAGGTGATCACGCGCAGCTCCACCCGCGTATCCGTCGGCGTGTGGCGCATGGCGTTATCCAGCAAGTTGCGCAAGGCCGCGACCGCCAGGCCAACCGGCATGCCCACCGGCGCGTCGGACAGAGTGTCGGGCAGGATCAGGTCGATGCGCGCGTTGTCGCCGGCATTCGCATCCTGGATCGCCAGCCGTGCCACTTCTTCAGCACTGGACTGCACGCCATCGTCGAATGACAGGCTGCCTTCCACTCGCGCCAGCAACAGCAATTGCTCCAGGGTGCGATGCAGGCGGTCGGCGCCCTCCTCGGCGTGGGCCAGGGACTGGTCGCGGGCCGCGCCCTCGGTCATGCGCGCCACTTGCAGGTGGGTCTTGATCGCCGTCAGCGGGCTGCGCAGCTCATGGGCGGCGTCCCCGGTGAGGCGCCGTTCGCGCTCGATGGTCTTGGCGATGCGCTGCAACAGTTGGTTCTGGGTGTCGAGCAGTGGCTTGAGCTCGCTGGGCAGTGGGTGGATCTGCAGCGGCTCGAGGGAGTCGGGGCTGCGGCGCATCAACGCGTCACGCATGCGGTTGAGCGGCAGCAGGCTCTGGCCGATGCCCAGCCACAACAGGCACAGGCAGCCCAGCATCGCCACGCCCACCGGCACCGACGCCGCCAGCAGGATCGACAGGTTCAGCGCCTCGCGTTCCACCTGGCGATCAGCGGTGGTGATCAACAGGTCACCACGGGACAGGGTAAAACTGCGCCAATTCACGCCATCGATCACTTGGTCCCGAAAGCCGCTCACCCGCGACTCCAGCCCTTCATCCGGGGTAGCGTGGCTGCGCGCCAGCACTTCGCCACGCAAGGAGCTGACCTGGCACGCCATGCCCCCCGGTACATTCAGGCTGCCATGCAAATGCGCGCCAGCGCTCTCACTGGCCAGCCCCGGCATCTGCTCGGTGAGCCCCGCCACCATGCGCGCCGATGCCACCAGGCGCTGGTCGAGGGAGAACATCATCTGGTTACGCAAGTCGTTGAGCATCCAGGCCGCCGCGAGGGCCCAGATCAGCACAAAGGCGGCGCCCAGCTTGAACGTCAGGCGCAGGCGCAGGCTTTTCACGGGGCGTCCTCGCCCCCGTCAGCCGGGCCCAGGCGGTAGCCCAGGCCGCGCACGGTCTCGACAATGCCGTTGCCCAATTTGCGCCGCAGGTGGTGGATGTGCACGTTGAGCGCATTACTTTCAAGCTCATCGTTGAAACCGTAGACGCTGTCCTTGAGCTGCTCGCTGGACAGCACGCGGCCCTTGTTGTGCAGCAGGGCTTGCAGCAGCGCCTGCTCACGGCGTGACAGGTCCACCGGCTGGCCGCCCAGGAAGGTTTCGCGGCTGCTGGGGTCGTAGGCCAGGCGGCCATGTTCGATCAGGTTGACCCGGCGGCCGGCCACGCGGCGCAGCAGGGTCTGCAGGCGCGCGGCGAGCTCGCGCAGGTCGAAGGGCTTGAGCAGGTAGTCGTCGGCGCCGGCTTGCAGGCCGTCGACGCGGTTGGTCACCGAGTCGCGCGCGGTGAGGATCAGCACGGGGATTTCCAGACCCTGGCTGCGCTGTTGCTGCAGCAGCTTGAGGCCGTCCTCGTCGGGCAGGCCGAGGTCGAGCACCATGATGTCGAAGGTGGCCGCCCGGAGCATGGCGCGCGCGGCGCCGGCGGTAGCCACGCGCTCGACGGTAAAACCCTGGGCGGTAAGGCCGGCCACGATGCCGCTGGCGATCAGTTCGTCGTCTTCACAGACCAGTACGTGCATGGTGAACCCTTCAGGAAAGATGGGGGGTGATTAAAGGTGCCGCGGATTAAGCGCAGATTATGCCGCTAAACCCGCCACACTCCCTCTAGAATAGCCTGGGTTAATCATCGGTTAATCAACGCCACACATTGTGTGCCTCACTTGCATCGAACTAAGGCTTGACCATGCGGCATCTGTTTATCTTTCTGCTGGTGTTGTTCGCGGGGTTCGCCCAGGCCGCGCCGGGCAACCCTTTCGCGACCAAATCCGAATTCCCCCCCGCGGAGAAGGTTTTCGTCTTTACCTCCGAACGCCTGGAGTCGGGTGAAACCCAGCTGTATTGGCAGATTGCCGACGGTTACTACTTGTACAAACAGCGCATGAAGTTCGACGGCCTGGAGCAAACACCGCTGCTGCCACAAGGTGAAGCCCATAGCGACGAGTTCTTCGGCGAGCAGCAAGTGTATCGCCAGGGCCTGGAAGTGAAGATTCCGGCCGGCGCCACCGGCCAGGTCAAGCTGGGCTGGCAGGGCTGCGCCGATGCGGGACTGTGCTACCCGCCGCAGTCGATCACCGTGGACCTGGGCGGCAACCCTGCCGCTGTCGGCACGACACAAGGGCCGGCCGAGGCTCAGGACCAGAGCCTGGCCAGCAGCCTGCAACAACACAGCCTGGGCTGGAACCTGCTGGTGTTTTTCGGCCTGGGCCTGTTGCTGGCGTTTGCCCCGTGCTCGTTGCCGATGCTGCCGATTCTCGCCGGCCTGGTTGTCGGCAGCGGTGCCAGCCCACGGCGTGGCTTTGCGCTGGCCGGCAGCTACGTGGTGTGCATGGCGCTGGTGTACGCAGCGCTGGGTGTACTGGCCGCCCTGCTCGGCAACAGCCTCGCCGCGTTGCTGCAAACGCCGTGGATCCTGGGCAGTTTCGCTGCCTTGTTTGTGATCCTCGCCCTGCCGATGTTCGGCTTTTTCGAACTGCAAATGCCCGCCTTCCTGCGTGACCGCCTGGACAACATCAGCCGTCAACAACGTGGCGGCAGCCTGGTAGGCGCGGGGGTGCTCGGCGCGCTGTCCGGCCTGTTGGTAGGCCCGTGCATGACCGCGCCCCTGGCCGGCGCGCTGCTCTATATCGCCCAGACCGGCAATGCGCTGCACGGCGGCCTGATCCTGTTCACCATGGGCATCGGCATCGGTATCCCGCTGTTGCTGCTGGTGACCGTGGGCAACCGCTTCCTGCCCAAGCCGGGCACCTGGATGAACGTACTCAAAGGCATCTTCGGCTTCCTGTTCCTCGGCACCGCCGTGCTGATGATTCGCCCGGTGGTTGACGACGCCTTGTGGATCGGCCTGTGGGGCGCCCTCGCGCTGATAATGGCTTACTGCGGTTGGACCCTGGCCCACGAATACGGCCTGGCCGCCAAGGTGTTTGGCGCCGGCTCCCTGGTGCTGGGCCTGTGGGGCGCCGTGCTGGTGGTGGGCGCAGCCGGTGGCAGCGGTGATCTGTGGCAACCGCTCAAGGTCTACAGCGGCTCGCGGGCCGCCGCCGCATCGACCGCTCACGACGCCTTCATGACCATCAATGATCCGGCCGTGCTGCAAAACCAGCTCGACAGCGCAAAGGCCCAGGGCCAATGGGTGTTGCTCGACTATTACGCCGACTGGTGCCGGTCCTGCAAGATCATGGAGAAAGATGTATTTGGTAAGCCGCAAGTCATGGAGGCCCTGAAAGGCGTACGCCTGCTTAGGGTTGACGTGACGAGCGATAACGATGCCAGCCGTGAACTGCTGGCGCGCTATAAGATTCCTGGCCCGCCGACCTTCATCTGGATCGGCCCCAACGGCGAAGAACGCCGCGCCCAACGCATCACTGGCGAAGTGGATGCCGCCGCCTTCCTGCAACGCTGGACACACACCCGGGACGCCCTCTGAATGCTGACGCTGACCATCGGCACCTTCGCCATCGCCTTGAATCACCTGCTGCTCATCAGCGCGCTGGTTCTGGCCACCCTGGTGGGTTGGCGCGTGGCCAAGCGTGGCGGTGAAAACCCGGAATCGGTGCTGTTCAGCCTGTTCCTGTTGGGCATGCTGGTCGCCCGCGTCAGTTTTGTGCTGATGTACTGGAGCGATTACCGCCACGACCCGCTGCAGATGGTCGACCTGCGCGACGGCGGTTTCCTCGCCTGGCCCGGCGTGATCGCACTGGTCCTCGGCGCACTGGCCTACGGCTGGCGCCGCCCGGCCCTGCGCAAGCCACTGGGCGCCGGGGTAATCACCGGCCTGATGTTCTGGGGCATGACCAGCCTGTCCCTGAGCCTATACGACAAGGGCACCCAACTGCCGGACATCACCTTGCGCAATGCCAATGGCGACGTGGTGCAACTGGCTGACTACAAAGGCGGCCCATTAGTGATCAACCTCTGGGCCACCTGGTGCCCGCCGTGCCGTCGCGAGATGCCGGTACTGGAACGCGCCCAGCACCAACGCCCCGACGTGACCTTCCTGTTCGTCAACCAGGCCGAAAGCATGCAAAGCGTCGCAACCTTCCTCGCCACCCAGGGCCTGACCCTCGACAACGTACTGTTCGACGCCAGCGGCCGCCTTGGCCAAGCCGTGGGCTCGATGGCGCTGCCCACTACGTTGTTCTACACAGCGGACGGACGCTTGATCAACAGCCACCTCGGCGAACTGTCCCAAGCCAGCCTGGCCCGTGCCATGGAACCCTTCGACATCGATACAACAAGGAAACCCACATGCCCCGCCTCCGCCACCTGCTGACCCTGCTGCCACTGACGCTGGCCGCCACCCTGGCCCACGCCGAAGACTGGCCGGCACCGATCAAACAGATCGAGGCCAAGGGCGCCAAGATCCTCGGCAAATTCGACGCCCCCAGCGGCCTCACCGGCTACGCCGCACAATACCAGAACCGCGGCATGGCGCTGTACCTGACCGCCGACGGCAAAAGCGTGATTGCCGGTAACCTGTACGACGCCCAAGGCAATGACCTGAGCAGCGCGCCCCTGGAAAAACTGGTGTACGCGCCCATGGCCAAGGAAGTCTGGGCCAAAATGGAAAAAAGCAGCTGGATCCAGGACGGCGACGTCAACGCGCCGCGCACCGTCTACCTGTTCAGCGACCCCAACTGCCCCTACTGCAACATGTTCTGGGAACAAGCCCGTCCTTGGGTAAAAGCGGGCAAGGTGCAGTTGCGCCACATCATGGTCGGCATCATCCGCGAAGACAGCCCAGGCAAATCCGCCGCGCTGTTCGCCGCCAAGGACCCGCAAAAAGCCCTGCAGGAACACGAAGCGGCGGGTAAAGGCAGCAAGTTGCAGGCACTGGACAAGATCCCGGCCGATATCGAGGCAAAGCTGGATGCGAATATGAAGTTGATGGAAGAGCTGGAGTTATCGGCGACGCCGGCGATTTTCTATCTGGATGACAAGGGTGGGTTGCAGCAACAGCAGGGGGCTCCTTCGCCGGAGAAGTTGGGGAAGATTATGGGGCCGAAGTAAGCGCATCCGAACAGGTTGACGTTAAAAAACGCCCATGCAGCTTTGCATGGGCGTTTTTGTATGTCGCTACAACCAGAATGTGAAGAAGTCAAAGAACATGTAGTCCCCAGAGTGTATTTCTATACGCCCGATTTTTGAGCTTCCTGGCGTAGAGAAGTCCACCCAACCATGAAGCGGAGATCCATTATTGGCGCCGTTCAAGTTCACCACACCCAAGTAGACACCCGACGCGCTGTAGAACGTGAGTACCGTATGAAGGTGGCTCCAAGTGTAAGCGAACTTTACTCTCTTGCATTCGAAGGCTAAATCCAAACGTAGATGTTGTTTAGGATTCTGGTCGGCGCCGCGACACAATACAATTGCTTGCCCTTCCAGCAGCCCCGGAGTTGGAAAGTATGAATCGATCCCCGCTGGACCCGGGCCTGAAAGGAAGTTGATACGCATGGTGGGTGTATTGATGCTCTGCCCCGCCGTGATCAGACTGGTGGGCTCTGCAGTGAAGTTTTCGTAACGGATTTTAGGAGGAACTATCACCTGTAGCCTTCCCACTGGAAAAGCAAAGGCATTGGCTTTGCTTGTTCCCGGATAGGTCGCCACACAAAACTTTAATTCCAGATATTCGCCAGATTTAAGTTTTTCCAGTTCAGACCGGAGCAGTTGGCCCTTCACACCAGAGTCCATGTCAGGAACGGTGATCGGCTTGCGCGAAAATACATTAATCACATAACGCGCTCCGTCCTCACCAACGCCTTCAGCATCCAGCCAGCATTCTTGCCCCGGCAAGGCGAACCAGTAGGCGATGGACAATGCTTCGTCAAAAACAACAGCATCAGCATGTCCACTGAAGGTCGCTAAGTCCAGGACACCTAAAGTCTCTTGGGGCACTTCAGGTGTAGGCAATCTTTCCGGGTTGGGTGGACTGATGTCCAAATTCAACTCATCTGACGTGACTTTGGAACAGGCATTAAAAACGGTGTATGTGACCTTCACCGTCCTGCCGGCGCTCTCGATCGCTGCAGATCGCGGCAGATGTATAACTACGGGGCCAGGCTTGACGCCAGGTTGGGCGGGTACTGGCCAGTCACTGCCATCCGGCCTCTGAAATTCGAGTTCGATCGTATATTTCGAGCTATTACCCAAAAAGTCGACTTTTACATCGATCCCCTTATCTGCGTTCCACAACGTCAGATTATTCTCCACGGCTTGGGCAACCGTGGGTGCGGGTACCACCAAATGTTCCTGAGCGATATGGAAAGATTGGGTGGGGAATACAATAGCTGACTCCAGATCGCATTTCCCATCGAAGCTCACCGCGCCATGCAGTTTAAAGTCACTGCAATCTGCCAGTTTTTGCAGCTCAGCCCTGGGGATCGTTGCGTCAATGCCATTGGCCAGCCAGTCCGCGGTAAAAGGCTCATCCATGAGGATGTAGAACTGGTAAGTGGTGCCGTCCTCCAGCGTGCCGGTAATCCAAACCCAGACACATTGTCCGACAGCAGCATAGTCCCAGATAGGCACCATCACGGTTGCGTCGTCTTTGAATGTTTTGAGGTCCAGGGTGCGACCCGTTGCTTGTTCGATACACGGTTTGGTCAATTGAGGCGCGAGAACCTTCACTACCCGCTCAGGGGAAGTCTGGGGCGGATGACTGCCAAATTGAACGCTGTAGATCAACTTCAACGATTTTTTGAAGAATGTCGCAATGATCCAGGCTGGCAGATCGAACAACGCAGCGGGCTCTTCACTTTGTACCGTCGTGCAACCCAGTGATACCGGAGCAAAACCCTCGCCGAATACAGAGGCGCAAACAATGTCGCCCTTCGTCATACCGTCATAAACAGCTTTTACATGCCCACCGTTTTTGCTGTTAGTTGGATTAAGCGCATGTTCACCATCACTGCACAACGTTGATTCGATAAGATCCGGCTCTGGCAAGTCGAGTGTCGAGACCACACGTAAGAGTGTTGTGTGACGGGAGTGGAAATCATCGCCATTGCTCGGTAGGTCCTTGTGATTCGCGGGATCGAGTGTATTGAACTCTCCCGGATTCCCGGAATAGATCCAAGCCAATCTAGGGGTAATTGATGAATAGTCCTGTCGTCGGGCCAGCCAACTTCTTGGTATCCGATATTTAAAATCATGACTAGGGCGCGCCTCTTCAGCAGCGATCGACCGACCAAACTCCAACCAGATGAACGCGGACTCCTGCAGATGCTCATCTCCCTCAATGAGCAAATACAGACGCATCCCGACTACAGCCATGGGTGGGGATTTAAACGTAATGAGTGCATCACCAGAAAAATTATGCATGTTCAGCCAGCGGGTGTTGAACTCGATCTCCTCTTGGGGAAATTCTGGCAACGAGTTCTGTGTCTGATCTTCTCTGAGACTTTGAACAAACAGCTCGCCAACGAGTGATTCGTGGCGCACGCCGTTCATCATCGCTTCGTACCAATACAACACGGTCAACGATATGGACTTACTGATCCATTCTGATGGGACCATTACTGTGTCACTACCGTCTGGCACCGCCAGCGGTAGAAATGCGGGTAGGGGGTGGTCCTTCAGTTTCCAATGAAAGGTACATCTGGTACTGCCACGCGGGGGGAACACTTTAGCTTTGATACCGCTTTTGCCGTCCAAGGGATCCAGCAGATTTCCGCCGTGGACATGTTCAAGTTCTGCATAAGGCATTTCCGGCGCCTTCACGGAGCTGGGCAGCGATGCGAGCGGAATACTGCCTTTGACGTTATTAGTAGAGCTGTTTTTTTTGGGGATCGGTTTTTTAGCCACGATAAGACTCCTGTCCAACGTTAGGTAACCGTCGAGGCTGGCCTTGCCAGCCAGAAACTTCGGTTATCTAACGCTCGGAACAGGAACCCTGCCTACTGTCAGAATTGACAGTTCTGACGAATCGCCTCGATTTACCCGATAAACGGCTACCTTGAAACCAACATCACCGCAGCATTGCGCTCAAGATAAATCGCGGCGAAAGCAAGAACCCGCCTCCACTGGCATCTCGCCGAGATCATCACTCGTTTTGGGTGATACTAAAGTGAACGCACGCGAAATTCGTCAAGGTTGTAATCATCCCCATCACCGCCGGCAGGTACCGACTGATAGGTGCGGACACTCAGCCACATGGTTGTTGCGGTAGCTTGAAACGATCCTTTTAACTCAACCCATCCCCATCCTGGGAAGTGCGTAGGCGCGGTGATATTAAGCACCGTAGTACCGTCGGTAGCCTGCAGGGAAAGTGTCGGTACCGGAGGGTAACCATTGCGATTCTGAACCTTAATGCTGAACTCATAGCTTTGGCCAACAGCCAAACCGTCGTAGCGTTTCTTCACCAGCTCGCCAGTTCTTGTGTCGGCTGCGTCGTGAACCAATACCCAGTTTCCTCCAAGGTTCGTCATAAGCAGGTCCACCGGACGGTAGGCGGCGGGACCAGGCTGCCAGCCATTCCAGTCCCCTCCCGTGAACGGGGTAAAGTCATACAGCGGGATGGTTTTGACTACCAGCACCCGCGATGGGCATACCACGTTCACATTAGAACTACCGTCGGTTGATAAACTGAAAGTCAACGTCAGAGGAGTAGCGTCCATCAGTTTAACCAACTCGGACCGCAGGACAGGCCCAGCCACCCCCGCAGTCTCCTCTGCCGCCGTAATGGCTCTGGCCGAGTAAACACTGAACGAGTAGGGATTGCCGTTTTTATCCGTTCCATCCGCCCGTAACCAGCACTTCTGCCCTGCGCGCGAAAACCACATTGGATCTTCGAGGGAATTGGCATTCCCGGTGAACGTTCTCAGGTCCAAAACGGCGTTTTGCGTATTGGGCGGCGTTGCCTCCAATACGTTTGGCGTTTGCAGGCGCACCGGCAGGCTGATTTTCAAGTTCAGAGGCGGTGAGGTCTGCACCTTGCAGGCGGTGGTGACGGTGTAAGTGATCTCCACCGCTGTCCCCATGCTCTCGATCACGGCTTCCGGCGGCAACAACCAGATCACCGTGCCCGTCGTGCTACCAGGTTGGGAGGCCACCAACCAGCAAGAACCATTCGGTCTCTTCCAGCAGATAATGATGGAGTGCTTGGGATTACTGCCAGCGTATTTCACTTCAACATGTACGCCATTGCGCCCGTTGTAAGCGGTCAATTGGTCAGCCACCGCCTCTCTCACTACGGGCTCAATCAGTGCTAAAGGCTCCTGTTCGATGTTGAAAGTCTGAACAGGGAATTCGTGGGCATTCTCCCGCTCACACTTGCCACAAAAACTCACCGCAAAATGCAACTCAAATTCGCTGCAATCGGCCAGCTTTTGCAGCTGGACCCTTGGTATCGAGGCAGCGACTCCATTAGTTTTTCTGGCATCCTTAACAGGGGCATCTACCAAAATATCAATACGGATAGCACTGCCGTCTTCACGCTCACCCGTGATCCACATCCAGCAACATTCCGAGCACTCGGCATAATCCCAGTCAGGCACAAAAGCAGTCGCATCCTCAAAGAATGTATTGAGACAAAGGGTACTGCCCGTTGCCTGTTCGATCTCAGAGTTAGGAAATTGGGGCAGCGACACATTAATCACTTGCTCAGGTGATTGTTGTGGTTGGATACCGTTAGGGAATTGAACGGTATAGGTCAGCGTCATCTCATTGTTGAAGAAACAAGCAATATCACAGGGCGATAACTTGATGGTTGCCGGATCTCGATCATTTTCAATGGTGATGCAGCCGAGTGGCTTAGACGCTTGGCCAGGTCCGCTTAGATAGAAACAGATGCGGTCGTCTGCATAGGTGTCCAAGGTGGGGACGTGTACATCCCCACCCTCTTTGGCGTTTTCAGGGTTAAGCCACCACTTACCGTTGAAAAACGCAGACTGTCGCAAATCCGGGGGAGGCAGATCAAGGCCTTGATCGCCAATGAAAGCAGCAGTGCGGCGATATGGAATTTGAAGGGCATTTCTCGGAAGACGCGTCTCTTCATCAGGATTAGTAACATCAGCTGGAGGTTGGGCAGCTTCGCCACTCGTGATGTAGGCACACTGCAGGGTTATTGACTCATATAGCGGTATTTGTCGCGCCAGCCAAGCACGTCTGACAGCGTGAGTGAGTTCGCCCGAAGCTATATCCTCAGCTGTTAACGCATATCCGTCAGCCACTGGGTAAAAAACGGGATTTCGACTAAATTGCCGAGTAACAAGGGTGCAGTAAAATCTATCATTTACTTGGGCAAGATAAGGAATCTCCGTCTTGACGAGACCGTCCCCTTTGAAATCGCGCATGTCAATGACAGGTGAGCTTTGATAGATTTTTTCGTGGAGAAAATAAGGTGCGTACTTTTTACTTTCGTTTGCTTGGTAAAACTCGATCAACACTTCTTTCTTCAAAGAAGCGGCTACCTGCCCTTGCACTTTCCCGGTATTCGAAATGACGAGCGTTTTCCCCATTGCCGCCGTCATGTAAGGCAGAGGAATTTCAGTTTCCTCGGCGCCAGACTCACCGCCTGAATACACAATATCCTCGAACTCCAACCCGGGTGTTTCCTTCGTGCGGAAGCTGGCGATAATGGGTTCATCCTTGTCCATTCTTGAGTCAAATGTCAGGTATGAACCCACCATGCGAGAGGTCGCAACCGTTCCGTTCTGCTCACTGGAAACTAACGGACTGTTTACTTCAACAGCTTTGGGTTTTGGCCGCTTGGGCTTTTGCGCTCTGATAACGTTAGAGGCTGCGTTCGACGCCGGGATTTTCTTAGCCATGGTAAGAACTCCTTGTTCCAGGGGCTGTTCCCCTTGGCTCGATCTGAAGCCAAGGGTCTCCCTTCAGTGAGCTCTTTTGGCATCCGCTCGCCTACTGTCAGAATTAACAGTTCTGACAAACGGCCCGCTCAAAGCCCCTCCAACTCCGCCATCAAATCACTCAACCGATCCACCGTCCCGGCACTGATCTCATTCCCCGCCAACCCCTCAATATACTCAGCCAATTCCGCCACCGTACTGCACTCGAACATCGCCCTTAGCGGCACATCCCGCTGCAAGGTTTTCTGCACCCGCGAGGCAATCTGCGTGGCCAGCAGCGAGTGCCCGCCCAGTTCGAAGAAGTTGTCCTGCACCCCTACCCGCTCGACCTTGAGCACCTCGGCCCAGATCGCGGCCAAGGTGGTTTCCAGTTCATTGCGCGGCGCCAGGTAGTCCTGGCTGTGAAGGTGGCCGATCTCCAGGGCCGGCAGGGCCTTGCGGTCGAGTTTGCCGTTGGCGTTGAGCGGCAGGCGGTCGAGCCAGAGCCAGTGCAGCGGCACCATGTATTCCGGCAGTTCGGCGCGCAGGCGTTGCTTGATGCGGTCCAGGCGTTCGCTTGGGTTGAGCGTTTCATCCACCGCCACCAGATAGCCGACCAGGTGCTTGCCGTTGACGCCTTCCTGCACGCCGACTGCCCCATCGCGCACTTCCGGTTGTTCGTGCAGGCGCGCTTCGATTTCGCCGAGTTCGATGCGGTAGCCGCGAATTTTCACCTGGTGGTCGATACGCCCGACGTACTCCAGCACGCCGTCGCTGCGTCGCCGTGCGAGGTCACCGGTGCGGTAGAGGCGCTCGCCCGGTGCGCCAAACGGGTTGGGCACAAACACCGGGGCGGTACGCAGCGGGTCGCTGACGTAGCCGCGACCGACACCCGTACCGGCGACGCACAACTCGCCCACCGCGCCCTGGGGCACCAACTCCAAAGCACCATCGAGCAGATACAAACGGTTGTTGTCGGTCGGCGTGCCAATCGGCAGGTACGTGCCACGCGTCGAGGCCAGGTCGACGCGGAAGAACGCCACGTCATCGGAACACTCCGCCGGGCCGTAAGCGTTCACCAGCCCAATCTGCGGATAACGTTGCAACCACTGGCGCGCCAGCTCCGGCGGCATGGCTTCACCGGTCGGCAGCAACCAGCGCAGGCCGTCCAGGCCAATACGCTCCTGGGCCAACATGCCCTGGATCAGCGAAGGCACGCTTTCCAGCAGGGTGATGCCTTGGGCCTGCACATGTTCCAGCAGGCCTTGGGGATCATGCGCAATGGTGTTCGGCAAGATGTCCACCCGTGCGCCGAACAGCGGCGCGGCGAGGAACTGCCACACGGAAATATCGAAGCTCTGTGAAGCGGTCTGCGCGATCACATCCGCGTCGCTCAAGGCCAGGTACGGCACCTTGCTCAGCTGGTTATTGAGCATGCCGCGCTGCTCCACCATCACGCCCTTGGGCAGGCCGGTGGAACCCGAGGTGTAGATCACATAGGCGAGGTTGTCCGGGCCACTGTAAATGCCGGGGTTTTCTCCGCGTGCGGGCACTTCTTCCCACACCAGCAGTTGGCAGTCGAAGCCTTCCAGCAGCTCGATCGCCTGCTCGCGGCATGCCTCGGTGCACACCAGCAAGGGCGTGCGGCTCAGCTCGATGATGCTGCGCAAACGCTGGCTTGGCAGGCCTGGGTCCAGCGGCAGGTAACCGGCACCGGCCTTGAAGCTGCCGATGATCATGCCCAGCAGGTCGAGGTTACGCTCAGCCAGCAACGCCACTGGTTGATCCAGGCCTACGCCCGCCGCGATCAGCGCGTGGCCCAGGCCGTTACCGCGCCGGTTCAGCGCGTCATAGCTCCATTGCTGGTCCAGGCAACTGGCGACGATGCGCTGCGGATGCGCGGCCACCTGGGCTTCGAACAGTTCGACATAGCTGCGTTCCAGCGGGTAGTCATGTTCGCTCTGATTGCAGCCGTTGAGCAGGAATTCGCGCTCCTGTTCGCCCATCAGCGGCAGGTCGGCCATGTCGCCATGGAAACCCTGCACCAGCGCCAGCAGCAAGCGCTTGAACTCGCCCAGCATGCCTTGCACGGTGGTTTCGTCGAAGTAGCGCTGGTCATAGGAGAGGTGCAATCCGAGGTCATCGCCTGGATAGCACACGGCGGTCAGCGGGAAGTTGGTGTGAGTACGCCCGGAATCCGAGGTGGCATTCAGGCTCTGCGCACGGTCCAGCACCGAGACTTCCACCGGGGCGTTTTCGAACACGAACAGGCTGTCGAACAACGGCTGGCCCTTGGGCAGTTCGCTGTGTTCCTGGATCGTCACCAGCGGCAGGTATTCGTACTCGCGCAGCTGCATATTGCTGTCGAGCAAGCCGCTCAGCCACTGGCGCACGCTGCAGCGCTGATCGTCCTCGGGCAGTTTGACCCGCAGCGCGATGCTGTTGATGAACAGGCCGACGGTGCGTTGCATCTCGGGCATGTCCACCGGGCGGCCGGCGACGGTAACGCCGAACACCACGTCGCGCTCGCCGCTCAAACGCCGCAACACCAGGGCCCATGCCGCCTGGGCAAAGGTGTTGATGGTCAACTGATGGGCCTGGGCCAGCTCGCGCAGTTGCGCACCGTCGCGGGCATCGAGACGGGTGTAGCAGTCACCCACCACCATGCCGCCGCTGTGGCCCGCATGTTCGCGCAGGAACGGCCGGTCGCTCGGAATCGGCGTGGTGCGCTCGAAGCCTTGCAGGTTCTGTTGCCACCACTGGCGCGCCTCATTCAGGTCCTGGCGTTGCAGCCAGGCAATGTAGTCGCGGTAGCGCGGTGGCGCGGCCAGTTGCGCGTCGCGGCCTTCGCCGAGGGCCGTGTAGAGGTCGAAGAAATCATTCATCAGCAACGAACGGCACCAGGCATCGATGAGGATGTGGTGGTTGCTCATCATGAACCAGTAGCGGGCCTCGGCGACGCGGATCAGGCGCAGATGGAACGGCGCCTGGTTGAGCAGATCGAAACCGGCTTCGCGCTCCTGCTTGAGCAGGGCTTGCAGGCGTGGTTCCTGTTCGGCTTGCGGGTCGTTGCTCCAGTCCAGGTATTCGATCGGCGTGCTGCCGGGTTTATGGATGACTTGCAGCATGTCTTCGCCGACGTTCCAGCAGAACGACGCACGCAGGGCTTCGTGGCGGGCGATCACCGCCTGCCAGGCCTGGGCGAAACGCTCGGGGTCCAGGGCGCTGTTGATGCGGTAGCGATCCTGCATGTAGTAGAGACCAGTGCCCGGCTCCAACAGGGTGTGCAGCAGCAGGCCTTCCTGCATCGGGGTCAGCGGGTAGACGTCTTCGATGGCAGTGGCCGGTACCGGCAGGCTGTCGAGCTGCGACTGGGTCAGGCGCGCCAGCGGGAAGTCGGACGGCGTGAGGCCGCCGGCGTCGTCCCGGATGCAGTGCAGAGTCAGGCTTTGCAGTTCAGCCAGGTACGCATCGGCCAATTCGCGGATCGTGTGCGGATCAAATCGCTCGCAGCTGAAGGTCCAGCGCAGCACCAGTTCACCGCCGTACACCTGGCTGTCGACGCTCAGTTCGTTGGGCAGCGGCGCGTCCGGGTCATGGGCCAGGCCTGCGGATTCATCCAGCGGATGGAACAGCGCATCGGCGCCAAAGCTCTGATCGAACTGGCCCAGGTAGTTGAAGGTGATCGGCGCGCTCGGCAGTGCGGCCATGCTCTGTTTGCAGGCATCATCCGCCAGGTAGCACAGCACGCCGTAACCCAAACCTTTATGCGGCACGCCGCGCAGTTGTTCCTTGATCGCCTTGATCGAGTCGCCCTGGGTCGCTTGCGGGGTCAGGCGCAGCGGATAGGCACTGGTGAACCAGCCGACGCTGCGGGTCAGGTCGATGTCATCGAACAGGCTTTCGCGGCCGTGGCCTTCCAGTTGGACCAGCGCCGAGGCGTGGCCGCTCCAGCGGCACAGCACGCGCGCCAAGGCGGTCAGCAGCAGGTCGTTGACCTGGGTGCGATAGGCGCTTGGCGCCTGTTGCAGCAACTGGCGGGTGTGTTCGGCATCCAGGCGTACGCTGACGCTGTCGGCATCGCGGTGGCGCAGCGAGCCTTGCGCGCGGGCCACCGGCAATGCCGTGTCGGGCCCGGCCAGTTGCGCCTGCCAGAGGCTCAACTCTTCGCGCAGCGACTCGCTGCCGGCATAGGCTTGCAAACGCGCGGCCCAGTCACGCAGGGCGCTGGTCTTGGCCGGCAAGCTGACGGGCTGGCCGTCGCTGAGTTGGCGGTAGACCGTTTGCACGTCTTCCAGCAACACGCGCCACGACACGCCATCCACCACCAGGTGATGGATCGCGATCAGCAGGCGTTGCTGGCCCTCGGGACCGTCCACCAGCAAGGCGCGCAGCAGCGGACCGTGCTGCAAGTCGAGGCTGCGCTGGGTGTCGGTGAATAAAGCGGTGCAGTCCGCCATGTCGCGCACTTGCGCCTGCAGCAGCACCCCGCCTTGGGGCACCGCCAGATGTTCGGCGTGCCACTGCGCGTCGCGCGGGCAGAAGCTCAGGCGCAGGGCGTCGTGGTGTTCCAGCACGGCCAGCAGCGCTTGTTCCAGGCGATGGGGCTGCAGCAGTTGCAGCGGCTTGAGGACCAACGCCTGGTTCCAGTGCTGACGCTGTGGAATCGGCGTGTCGAAGAACCAATGCTGGATCGGTGTGAGGCCCGAGCTACCGGTCAGCACGCCCTGCTCCGCCGTGACCTGCTCGGTGCGCGTGGCAACGGCGGCCAGGGTCTGCACGGTCTGGTGCTGGAACAGGTCACGCGGGCTGAAGTGTATGCCCGCCTGCCGCGCACGGCTGACCACCTGGATCGACAGGATCGAGTCGCCGCCCAGCTCAAAGAAGTTATCGTCCAGGCCGACTTGCTGCACGTTCAACACGGCGCACCAGATGGCGGCCAGGGTGCTTTCCAGCGAGTTGCGCGGCGCCACATAGGCTTGGCGGTTGGCCTCGGGATCCGGTTGCGGCAAGGCGCGGCGGTCGAGTTTGCCGTTGGCGGTCAGCGGCATGCTGTCCAGTACGATCAGGTGCGCGGGCACCATATAGTCCGGCAGATGTGCCTTGAGATGCGTCTTCAGCGCATCACGCAGCGTGCCGTGGTCGGCGTCGCTGACCAGGTACGCCACCAGCTGTTTGCCACTCGGCGCATCCAGCGCCAGCACCACCGCTTCGCGCACGGCTTGGTGCTCCAGCAGGCGGGTTTCGATTTCGCCCAGCTCAATACGGAAACCGCGAATCTTCACCTGATGGTCGATGCGCCCCAGGTATTCCACCAGACCATCGGCGCGCTGGCGCACCAGGTCGCCGGTGCGGTACAGCCGTGCGCCATTGCGGGCAAACGGGTCGGCGACAAAACGCTCGGCGGTCATGCCGGGGCGCTGGTGATAACCCTGGGCCAGGCCGGCGCCGCCGACATACAACTCGCCGCTCGCCCCCTGCGGCAACAACGCCAGGTCGGCGTCGAGAATATAGGCCACACGGTCACCTATAATGCTGCCGATCGGTACGCTGCCGGCGCCCTCCTCCAACTGCTCGGGCGCAAGGCTGGCCAGCGGCATCACCACGGTTTCGGTCGGGCCGTAGGCGTTGAAGAACATTTGAGGCTGGAACGCCGCGCGGATGCGCTGCAAGTGCTCGCCGGTGAGCGCTTCGCCGCCGGTGATGCACATGCGCACCGGCAAGGTCTGCTGCCGGGTCGCCAGCCACTGCGCCAACTGGCTGCCGTAGCTGGGCGTAAAGCCCAGAATGTTGACGCGATGGGTGCGGATCAGCGCGCAGATTTCTTGCGCATCCCACTGGCCCTGGGCACGCAATACCACGTGCGCACCGCTGAGCAGCGGCACCAGCAGCCGTTCGGTGGCGGCGTCGAAGTTGATCGAGTAAAAGTGCAGTTCGCAGTCGTCCGGGCGCATGCCAAAGCGCTCGATCACGGCCTGGCAATGCATGGCGATTTCACCGTGGCACACCACTACGCCTTTGGGTTTGCCGGTGGAACCGGAGGTGTAGATCAAGTACGCCTGATGGTGCGCCAGGCTGATAAACGGCAGCTCATCGCTCGGGTAGTCGGCAAGCCGCGGCACATCATCCTCAAGGCACCAGCACGCCACGCCCGCCGGCAATTCGCCGAGGGCCTGGAACATGGCCGCGTCGCTGAGCAGCAGGCCAATGCCGCTGTCTTCGATCATGTAGTGCAGACGGTCCAGCGGGTATTCCGGGTCCAGCGGCACATAGGCGCCACCGGCCTTGAGAATCGCCAGCAGGCCGACGACCATTTCCAGGGAACGCGGCAGCGCCAGGCCGACGCGCACCTGCGGGCCGACGCCGCGTTCGCGCAGCATCCAGGCCAGGCGGTTGGCGCGGGCGTCGAGTTCACGGTAGCTGAGGGTTACGCCGGCAAAGGTCAGCGCGGGCGCATCGCCACGGGCTGCCGCCTGCTGGCTGAACAGCGGATGAAGACACTGGTCGAGACGGCGTTCGCCCGCTTCGATGCCCAGGCTGTCCTGCACTGCGCGTTGCTCGGTGGCGCTGAGCAACGGCAGTTCGCTGAGGCGCTGCTGCGGATCAGTGATCAACGCCTCCAGCAGGTTGCGCCAATGCTCGGCCATGCGTGCGATGCGCGGTTCGTCGAACAAGTCGGTGCTGTAGGTCAGGCAGCAACCCAGGCGATGGTCGAGGTCGGTGACTTCCAGGTTGAGGTCGAACTTGGTCGCGCGCGCGTCGTTCGCCAAGTACTCCACGGTCATGCCGGCCAGTTGGCGGCTTTGCTGGAATTCCCAGCGCTGCACGTTGCACATCACCTGGAACAGCGGGTTGTAGGCCGCGCTGCGCGGTGGTTGCAGGGCTTCCACCAGGTGATCAAACGGCAGGTCCTGATGGGACTGGCCCTCGATCACGGTGTGGCGCACCTGCTCGAACAACTGCGCGACAGTCATCTGCCCATCGAGCTGGCAACGCAGCACTTGAGTATTGAGGAAAGCACCGATCAGCCCTTCGCTTTCCGGGCGAATGCGGTTGGCCACGGGCGCACCGATGCGCAGGTCGTTCTGGCCGCTGTAGCGATAGAGCAACACGGCCAGGGTGGCGGTCATGGTCATGAACAGGGTCAAGCCGCGCTCGGCGTTGAAGGCGCGCACGCGGGCGGCCAGGTCAGCGCTCAGATCGAAGCGGTACAGCTCGCCCCGGTGGCTTTGCACAGGCGGCCGTGGCCGGTCGCCGGGCAGTTCCAACAGCGGATGTTCGTTGCCCAGTTGCGCGGTCCAGTAGTCCAGCTGACGCTGGCGTTCGCCGGACTCCAGCCACTGACGCTGCCACACGCTGTAGTCGAGGTATTGCACCGGCAACGGCGCCAGCGGTGACAAGCGCTCATCGATAAAGGCTTCGTACAGGGCGCTGAGTTCACGGGCAAAGATGTCCATGGCCCAGCCTTCGGTGACGATGTGGTGCAGGGTCAGCACCAGGTAGTGTTCCTGCTCGCCGGCCTTGACCAGGCACGCACGCAGCAAGGGCCCGGTTTCCAGGTTGAACGGCGTGTGCGCTTCTTGATCGGCCAGTTGTTGCAGACGCAGTTGGCGCTCGGATTCGCCAAGGCTTGAGACGTCCTGCCAGTCCATGCGCAGGCCCGTTTGCGGCGAGACCTTTTGACAGGCTACGCCGTCGACGCTCGGGAAAGTGGTGCGCAGGGTTTCGTGACGCATGATCAACGCCTGCAGCGCCGCCTCGAAACGCCCCACATCCAGCACGCCACGCAGGCGCGCCATGCCGCCGACGTTGTAGGCCGGGCTGTCCGGTTCCATCTGCCACAGGAACCACATGCGTTGCTGGGAATACGATAGTGGCACCGGTTGGCTGCGGTCGACCTTGGCGATGGCGGTCTGCTGGTTGCGTTGGCCCGAGGCCTGGATCAGGCCGACTTGCTCAGCAAAAGCGCCCAACTCACTGGCTTCGAACAAGGTGCGCAACGGCAGCTCGACGTCGCAGGCCTGGCGGGTGCGGGAGATGATCTGCGTGGCCAGCAACGAGTGGCCGCCCAGCGCGAAGAAGTCATCATGCAGGCCAACGCGCGGCAGGCCCAGCACTTCGCGCCAGATCGCGGCGATCTGCTGCTGCAAAGGGGTCTCGGGTTCGACATGTTCGCGGGTTTGCCACACCGGTTCCGGCAGCGCGCGACGATCCAGCTTGCCGCTGGGGCTCAGGGGCATGCTGTCCAGGCGCATCAACAGCGCGGGCACCATGTACTCCGGCAGCTCGGCGGCCAGGGTGGTTTTGACCTGCTGTTCATCAAGTTCGCCATGGGCGGTGAAGTAGCCGATCAATTGCCCGTCGCGCACCAGCACTACGGCTTGGCCGATGCCGTCCAGGGCCAGCAGGCGCGCTTCGATTTCTTGCGGTTCCACCCGGAAACCGCGCAGCTTGACCTGCTGGTCGAGACGGCCGAGGTACTCGAGCACCCCGTCGGCGCTCCAGCGCGCGCGGTCACCGGTACGGTACAGGCGCGCCCCCGCGTGGTCGGCGACAAACCGCTCGGCCGTCAGCCCGGCACGGCCAAGGTAACCCCGGGCCAGGCCGATGCCGCCGATGCACAGTTCACCCGGCACGCCCAACGGCACGGGGTTGAGCTGTTCATCCAGCACACGGCAGATCACATTGCCCAGCGGGCGGCCAATCGGCGAGCGTTCGCCGTCTTCGGCGCGGCAGTGCCAGTGGGTCACGTTGATCGCGGTTTCGGTCGGGCCATAGCGGTTATGCAACTGCACCGCCGGCAACTGCGCCAAGACGCGGTTGCGCAGTTCGGCGGGCAAGGCTTCACCGCCGGAGAACAAACGACGCAGGCTGGTGCATTCGGCCGCCAGGGGTTCGTCGACAAACAATTGCAGCAGCGGCGGCACGAAGTGCAACGTGGTCACCCCGTGTTGCTGCACCAACTGTGCGATACGGTGCGGGTCACGGTGCTCGCCAGGGCCGGCCAGCACCAGGCGGCAACCGGTGATCAGCGGCCAGAAGCATTCCCACACCGACACGTCGAAACTGATCGGCGCCTTTTGCAGCAGCACGTCGGTTTCATTCAATTGATAGGTGGCCTGCATCCACTGCAAGCGCTCGGCCAGGGCGGCATGGGTATTGCCCACGCCCTTGGGCTGGCCGGTGGAACCGGAGGTGTAGATCACATAGGCCAGGTTATCGCCGTGCAGGCGCAGGCCGGGTGGCTGGGTGGGCCAACTGTCCAGGTGCAGGCTGTCCATCGCAATCACGCACACGCCGTTGGCACTGGGCAGTTGTTCCAGCAACGCGGTCTGGGTCAGCAGCAAATGCACGCCGCTGTCCTTGAGCATGTAGGCCAGGCGCTCGGCGGGGTAATCCGGGTCGAGTGGCACGTAGGCGCCACCGGCCTTGATGATTGCCAGCAGGCCGATCAGCAGTTGCGGCGAGCGCTCGGCGGCGATGGCCACGCACACGTCCGGGCCGACGCCTTTGTCGCGCAGGTAATGGGCCAGGCGATTGGCCTGGGTGTGCAGTTGGGCAAAGCTCAGGTGGCCGTCCTGCCAGACCAGTGCGGTGCTGTCCGTGGTGTGCTGATTGAGCAGCTCAGGCAGCCACCGTTGCGCAGGCGCGCAAGGTGCCTGGCTCCACGGTTGCTGTTCGTCGTGCTGCATCAGCGCGAGTTCGCCGATGGCCTGTTGCGGTTGTGCGCAGATCGCCTGCAGCAGGTTGATGTAGTGCGTGGCCATGCGCTGGAGGGTGGCGGCGTCGAACAGTTCGTCGGCGTAGTCGAACGACAGGCTCAGGCGCCCGTTGCGGTCCTCTTCGCTGTGCAGTTGCAGGTCGAACTTGGCCTCGCGACTGTGCCATGGCAGCTCGTCGGCGAGCAGCCCCGGCAGGCGGCGCAAGGCGCTGAGGTCGCGTTGCTGATGATTGAACATGACTTGGAACAGGCCTTGTTCGCGGGCCTGGGGGAACGCTTCCAGCAGCTGTTCGAACGGCAGGTCCTGATGCGCCTGGGCGCCCAACGCCGTGTCGCGGGTGGCGGCCAACAGCGTGTTGAACGGCAAGCGCCCGTCCAGCTCGGCGCGCATGACCTGCGTGTTGATGAAGAAGCCGACCAGGCCTTGGGTTTCCAGGCGCGGGCGGTTGGCGCTGGGCACGCCAATGCGGATATCGCGCTGGCCGCTGTAACGGTAGAGCAGCACCTGATAGGCCGCCAGCAACAGCATGAACGGGGTGGACTCGCTGGCCTGGGCGGTATGGCGAATGGCGTGGCTGAGGCCCGCATCCAAGCGCACGGTGTGCCGCGAAGCGCTGCGGTGCTGTTGCGCCGCGCGCGGGTGGTCGGTGGCCAGGTTCAGGGCGGGATGCTCCTGGCCCAGTTGCGCTTTCCAGTACGCCAACTGGCGCTGGCCTTCGCCTGCGGCCAGCCATTGGCGCTGCCAGCTGCCGTAGTCGGCGTAGTGCAGGGCCAAGGATGGCAACGCCAGGGTCTGGCCTTGGGCAAAGGCGGCGTACAGGCGTGAGAACTCGTCCATGAGGATATTCAGCGACCAGCCATCGGCGATGATGTGGTGCAGCGTCACCAGCAGTTGGTGATCTTCATCGTCCAGGCGTACCAGGGTTACCCGAAGCAGCGGGCCTTTTTCCAGGTCGAACCGGGTGCGGGCTTCGTCTTCGCGGATCTGCTGCGCGCGCGCTTCGCGCTCGGCCGCAGGCAGGTCGCTGAGGTCGATGACGTGCAGCTTGAAAGCGGTTTTGGCGTCGATGCGCTGGAAGGCCTGGCCGTCTCTCTCGTAAAAGCGGGTGCGCAGGGCTTCGTGGCGCTGGATCAATTGCTCGAAGCTTGCGCGCACGGCGTCTTCATCCAGCTCGCCGCGCAGGCGCAGGGCACCGGGGATGGTATAGGCGCTGCTGTGCGGGTCCAGTTGCCAGGTGATCCACAGGCGGTTCTGCGCCAGGGATTGGGCCAGCTCATCGTGACGCGACAGGGAATGGATAACACCTTGGGCAACGCCGCCATCCTGCTGCAACTGCGCAACGCCGGCGGCAAAGTCTTGCAGGGTTGGAGCTTCGAACAGCAGGCGCAGGTTCAGCTCCAGGCCCAGGGTTTCACGCAGGCGCGCGACCACCTGGGTGGCGGTGATGGAGTTGCCGCCGAGCAGGAAGAAGTGGTCATCGGCGGCGACGGAGGCGACTTGCAGTTGCTCGCACCAGATCGCGGCGATGCGGTCTTGCAGCTCGGATTCCGGCCCCCCATGGCTCGCCGGCGTTTGCAGGCCGGGGAACTGCGCATAGCTGTCGAGGCTGCCATCCTTGTGGCGAAGCGCGCACGCCGCACGTTGCACCTTGCCGCTGGAAGTTTTCGGCAAGGCACCGGGGTTGAGCAATACCACCACGCTCGGCGCTTGCTGATACGCCTCGGCGACGGCCTGGCGGATCGCCTTGACCAGCGCTTCGGGCGGCAGGATTTTCTGCACGCTGCGGCTGATTTCAGCGGCAATGCCGATGCCTTCCAGGCCCTGGTCATTCACGGCAAACGCTGCAACCCGGCCCTTGCGCACCACCTCCACTTCGCGCTCGATGGTCTGCTCGATGTCCTGCGGGTAGAGGTTGTGGCCGCGCACGATCAGCAGGTCTTTCAGGCGACCAGTGATGTACACCTCGCCGTCGCGGATAAAGCCCAGGTCGCCGGTGCGCAGCCAGGTACGCCCGGCGTGCTGCACGAAGGTCCTGGCCGTGGCTTCGGGGTTGCGCCAGTAGCCATGGGCGATGCTCGGCCCGCTGGCCCAGAGTTCGCCCACGCGGTTGTCGGCCAGTTCGCTCAGGGTGTGTGGGTCGGCGATCAGTACGGCGTGTTCGGGCTGGCTGGTACCGCAGCTCATGATCGCATTGCCCTGCCCAGGCTCGGCGCGGTTGGCGGCCAGCGCCTGTTCATCGACACGCAGCGCCGGGATGCCGTGGCCACGTTTGCCACCGGCGACAAACAGGGTCGCCTCGGCCAGGCCATAGGAGGCGAAGAAATTGTCCGGAGTAAACCCGCAGGCAGCGAACTTCTCGGCGAAGCGTTCCAGGGTGTCGAGGCGGATCGGTTCGGAGCCGGAATACGCCACGCGCCAGTGGCTCAAGTCGAGGCGCTCCAGGGCCGATTCGCTGACCCGCTCGCTGCACAGGCGATAAGCGAAATCCGGGCCGCCGCTGATGGTGCCGCCGTATTCGCTGATCGCTTCGAGCCAGCGTAACGGCCGGCCGAGAAAGTAGGCCGGCGACATCAGCACGCAGGGCACGCCGCTGAAAATCGGCTGCAGCAGGCCGCCGATCAGGCCCATGTCGTGGTATAGCGGCAGCCAGCTGACGATCACGTCATCCGGGTTGAGGTCGATGCCGAAGCCGCGACGGATCAGTACTTCGTTGGCCACCAGGTTGCCGTGGCTGACCTGCACACCCTTGGGCAACGCGGTCGAGCCGGAGGTGTATTGCAGGAAGGCAATGTCGTTGGGGTGCAGGTCGGGAGCGATCCAATCGCCAGCGTTTTCCAGATGATCGACGCTCATTATGGGCGGCGCGCCTTCGATCTGCGCCAGGCCGTCGGCAAGGCTGGCGATGGTCAGCAACAGGCGCGGCTCGGCATCGCTGATGATCGACAGCAGACGCTCCTGGTGATGACGGCGGGTCGACTCCGGCGGGTAGGCCGGCACCGCAATGACGCCAGCGTAGAGGCAGCCAAAGAACGCCGCGACGTAATCCGGGCCGCTGGGGAACAGCAACACCGCACGGTCGCCCTGGCTCGCATTGGCCTGCAAGGCGGCGGCGATGCCGCGGGCGCGTTGGTCCAGGTCGCGGTAACTGAGCACCACGCTCTGTTCGGCGGACTCGGCCAGGAAGCGCAGGGCCACCTGGTCCGGGGTCTGCGCGGCGCGGCGCTGAAGGGACTGGACCAGCGTGAGGGGAAGTTCGAAGGCGTCCATCATGGGGTTCCTGCCTGAAATCGGCTTGCGGGAAATTCGGGAATTGAGCGGGCTTTCAGCCGGCGGCCAGTTGCCGTGCGGCGCCGTTGCGCCAGCGGGCCAGGTGTTCGTCGGCGTAGCGCCGCACGCAACGCAGCACGGCGCTTTCGTGTTGCACGAGGAAGAAGTGATGGCCGTCGAACATGTCCAGCGAAAAGTCACTGGCCGCCTCGAGCTGCCAGTCGAGCAACTGGTCGGCGCGCACGCTGTCCTGTTTGCCGCCGAACACGTGGATCGGCACGTCCAGCGGCGCGCGCTCGCCATAGGTGAAGCTGCCGCACAAGAGGAAATCGGCGCGCAGGATCGGCAGCATCAATTGCATCAACTCAGGGTTGGCCAGGGCTTCTTCGGTGGTGCCTTGCAGTTCGCGCAGGCGGGCGATCAGTTGTTCGTCGGTCTTTTCGATGGCGTATTCACTGACATCGCGACGCGCCGGCCCGGCCGTGCCGGAGGCAAACAGCGCCAGCGGCGCAGGCACCTTGCGCGCACCCAGCGCGTGGGCCAGTTCGAACGCGAGCAGGCCGCCCAGGCTGTGGCCGAACAGGGCATAGGGGCCGCTCAAGTCGCGGCTGATTTCGTCTGCCAGTTGCGCGGCCAAGGCCTTGATATCGCGCTGCAACGGCTCATCCATGCGCATGCCACGGCCGGGCAATTCCAGCGGGCATACCTGCAGCCACTCCGGCAGCACTCGCCGCCAACGCGCGTAAACCATGGCGCTGGCGCCCGAATAGGGCAGGCAGAACAGGCGCAGTCGAGTCGGCGTACTCATCCGGCGACGACTCCAAACTGAAACACGCTGTATGCACGATAGAAACCCATTTCGTCCTCCTGCGGGTGCTGATCCTTGGCCGTTTTACTAGCGGCCTGTCACCCAGAAGAACGGACGGCAGCGGCAAATAATTAGTCGCCGGGTACGTGCGAGACGTGGTTCACACCTAACAAGAAAGCATAAGATTAGTTCGCCTTCTCATTTGACAATAATTATCATTAAGCATAATTTGTTGCCCGATGTGTAGGAGGCTTCAGCAAGGACGCCCTCCCCTAACCTCTTTTGCTACAAGGTGAATTCCATGACGGAACAAGTATCCACAGGCAGGTGCGACTCACCGCTTCTCCAGGCATTCGTCGACAATCGTCTGATCCTGGTGAAGATTGCGGCACGCATTACCGGGTGCCGCTCCCGTGCCGAAGACGTAGTGCAGGACGCCTACTTCCGGCTGCAGTCGGCGCCGACGATCACGTCGTCATTCAAGGCCCAGCTCAGTTACCTGTTCCAGATCGTGCGCAACCTGGCGATCGATCACTACCGCAAGCAGGCCCTGGAGCTCAAATACTCAGGGACCGAAGAGGAAGGCTTGAATGTGGTTATCCATGGCGCTTCACCGGAAACCTCGCACATCAATTTCAGCACCCTGGAAAACATCGCCGACGCCCTGACGGAGCTGCCCCAGCGCACCCGCTATGCGTTCGAGATGTACCGTTTGCACGGCGTGCCGCAAAAGGACATCGCCAAGGAATTGGGAGTGTCGCCAACGTTGGTGAACTTCATGATCCGGGATGCGCTGGTGCACTGCCGCAAGGTGTCGGGCACTCACAGCGATACGTTTGCGCGCCGCGTGTGAACAAATGTGGGAGCGGGCTTGCTCGCGAAAGCGGTGATTCAGTCACAGGTGTTTTGACTGACATGCCGCATTCGCGAGCAAGCCCGCTCCCACATTTGGATCTGCAGGGTGCCTGTCAGGGCGCCGGCATGACATCGATGCGATAGGGCTCGAAAATCTTCAGCATCTGGCCATTGTCCCGCAGGCGCTTGAGCAGTGCGGAAAACGCTTCGCCCGTGATCGGCGCTTTCGGGCGCAGCAGTGCGTAGTGGTGATACACCTGGTCGATGCGCTCCGACACCAGGAACTGCCCGGCCATATCCGCATTGCGCACCAGGAAGTCACTCAGGTACGAACGGGTCACCAAGGCGATATCGGCACGCCCGCGCGCGACCATCAGCAGGTTGCTGTCGTGGGAATAAGTCAACGTGGCGTTGAAGTGCTCGACCATGTACTTGGGGTCAGGGTTGAAATGGGCGAAGGCGTAGTGATAACCGCTGAATACGGCCAGCCGTTTGCCTTTGAGGTCAGCGAAATAGGCCTGGCCGCGACCGGGCTCACGCTGGGCGACGAAAATCTCCGCGTCCTCCAGCCCCAGGTCGACGGCAGTGTGGGGAATCTCCTGCCAACCCCAGTCAGGGTTCTCGAAGATGGCCATGTCGACCCGGCCCTGCTCGAAATCGCGAAAGCGCCGCGGGATAGAGGTGGGTACCAACACAAATTGATAATCGCTTTGCAAGGCGTTCAGCGCCACGATCAGTTGCGGCAGCAGGCCTGTGTCGGCGCCCTGCTCCGGACGCACGGTATAAGGAGGAAAATGCGCCGCGCCGATCCTTACCAGCTGCGCAGCCGAGGCGGGTATGCACCAAGCGCTGCCCAATGCCCAAAAGGTAAGTCCTGCGGCCAGCCGCCGTGGCGAAAACATCAAGGCACACACCGTTCAAAAGGCTAATGGCGATAAGCTAGGCGTTTTTGTCTGGCGAGACAACTTTCTACCGGCAAATTAATAGCTTGCGTCAGGGGAGGCTTTGAGCACCATCAGCAGGGCTTCCTGCGCCAATTGCTCGAGGGTCAGGCTACCCTCGGCGCGGTACCAGGTGGTGGTCCAGGACAGCGCGCCGGTGAGAAAGCACCGGGTAATGACCACATCGCCGCGTATATAACCTGCCGCCTTGGCCTCCCCCAGCACTTGCAGCCAAATGTCTTCGTACTCGTCGCGCAGGGCCAGCACCTGGGCCTGGCCTTGCGTCGACAGTGAGCGCCATTCGTACACCAGCACCGCCATGGCCTCGCCGCTGCCGCCCATGATCGACTGCAATTCGCAACGGATCAGCGCCAGCACACGTTCGCGCACGTCTGTGGCCTCTTCAAGGCAAGCGCGCATCATCGCGGTGTTGTAGCGGATGGTTTCTTCCATCACTGCGCGCAGGATCTCGTCCTTGCTCTTGAAGTGATGAAAAATGCTGCCGGACTGGATGCCCACGGCGCTGGCCAGGTCACGCACGGTGGTACGCTCGAAACCCTTGTTGCGAAACAGGTGGGCCGCGGTTTGCAGCAGCTTGCCCCGGGCGCTGTCGGGGTCGGTCAATTGGCCGCCGTCCACCAGGGTGCGCATCACCCGCAGGGCATTGTGCTCATCCATGCCTCTCTCCTTGCTTCTACGGTCATGTTGGCCGGCAATTTAGGCCGTGCCGGCCAACCAAGCAAGCGCTTGGCGGAACTACAGGGCCGGGCTACGCTCTACCCCCAACAGAAAGGGAAGAGTACGGGAACCTGCGCGATGCCTCATTGGCTGATTATTGACCTTGAAGCCACAACGGATGAAGGCGGCTGGCCCGTGACGGAGATGGAAGTCATCGAGATCGGCGCGAGCCTGGTCAACCGCCAGGGGCGCGAGCTGGATCATTTCCAGCGCTTTGTGCGACCGCTGCGCCGGCCGCTGCTGACGCCCTTCTGTCGGCAACTGACGCACATCACCCAGGCGAACATCGATGGCGCCGCGTCGATCACCGAGGTGTGGCCGCTGTTCGAACGCTGGCTGGGCCAGCACCGGCCGCGCCTGGAAGGCTGGGCCAGTTGGGGCGATTACGACCGCCGCCAACTGGAACTGGAGTGGCAGCGCCATGGCCTGGCCAGCGCGCTCGCCGATACGCCCCATGTGAACCTCAAGCAACGCTTCGCCAAGGCCCGGCGCCTGGACAAGCCTCTGGGGCTTAACGGCGCCCTGCAGTTGGCGGGGATGCAGTTTCATGGCCAGCAACACCGGGCGCTGGAAGATGCGCGCAACACCGCACGCCTGCTGCCGCTGATTTTGCCGGTCTAGGCAGCTCCCCTGCCCTTGGGCATACTGGCCGACCTTTCCAGACCCTTTTCCGAGGAATCGCCCATGTTTAAAGTCAACGAGTACTTCGACGGCACCGTCAAGTCGATCGCTTTCGGCACCGCAGAAGGTCCGGCGACCATCGGCGTCATGGCCCCCGGCGAATACGAATTCGGCACCGACCAACGTGAAATCATGCACGTGGTCTCCGGTGCGCTGGTCGTCAAGCTGCCTGATGCCGAGTGGGAAACCTTCGCCGCCGGCAGCCAGTTCAACGTGCCGGCCAACAGCAAGTTCCAGTTGAAGGTCGCCGTGGACACCGCCTACCTGTGCGAATACCGCAGCTAAGGGTTCCTGGCAGTCAAAAAAATGCCCGTCTCCCCAGAGACGGACATTTTTTATGACCAGGCAGGCTATTCGAGTACCGTCACCGGCATGCCGATTTCCAGGCGCCCGTTGCCATCGTTGACCAGGTTCTGGCCGAACATCGCCCCCTGCTCAGTCTTGCGATAGGTCTCCAGCGTGGCGAAGGGTTCGCGGTCGGCGCTGCGTTCGCCGGTCTGCGGGTCGATGGTGGTCAGGATGCAGCGCGAGCACGGCTTGACCACTCGGAACTCCACATCACCGATGCGCAGGCGTTTCCAGCCGTCTTCAGCAAAGGCGTCGCCGCCTTCGACCACCAGGTTGGGGCGAAAGCGCAGCATTTCCATCGGGCGACCGATGCGCGCGCATAAATCGTCCAGGGAAGCCTGGCCGATCAACAGTAACGGGTAGCCATCGGCAAAGCCTACCTGGTCATCGTCCTGCCCGTATCCGGCATCGGTGGCCCGCGCGCGCTCCAGGGGCAGTTGCACCAGGCGCGTCGGCTTGCCGATGAACTCGCTGACCCAGGCCGCGGCCTCATCGCCCGCATCCGGCACGCGCAGGGTGTCGCGCCAGATGGTTACGCCACGCAACGCGGCGTCGCTGCCGGGCAGCGCCACGTCCAGCGGCGCGCACCCCGGCGAACTCAGGGTGAGGCCACCGCTGCCGTTCCACAGCGCCGACAATTGGCTCATCTTCGCCACGGCACGCTGGGTGAGGAAACGCCCGCTGGCTTCATCCACCAGCATCCAGCGTCGATCGCCTTCCACCCCGAGCTTATCCAGGCCGGCCTGCTGCAGTCTTTCGGCCTTGCCGGACTTCAAGGGGTAACGGTACAACGCGCTGAGACGAAGCATGGGCCTGCATTCCTGAACAAATAAAGCCCGCACTATATCCCGTAGTGAGCGGGCTTGCCCCGCGCTGGGGGGCGAAGCCGCCCCAAAAGAAGACGCCTCGGTGTTTCAAAAAAATTGAGTCGCCTGGTTTGGGGCGGCTTCGCCACCCAGCGCGGCGGTGCGACGATTCGACAAGCCCGCTCACTACAAAGCGGGCACTTCGTCCAGCATCAAACGCTGACGCACCACATCCACCAGCTTGTCGGGCTGGAATTTGGACAGGAAGTTGTCGCACCCGACCTTTTTCACCATCGAGTCGTTGAAGCTGCCCGACAGCGACGTGTGCAATACCACGTAGAGTTTGCGCAGGCGTGGGTCGTTACGGATCTCGGTGGTGAGACGGTAGCCGTCCATTTCGGGCATTTCGGCATCGGTGAAGATCATCAGCAGCTTGTCGGTCATCACCTGGCCGCTGTCGGCCCAGCCCTTGAGCATGTTCAAGGCCTTGAGGCCGTCGCTGGCGATGTGCATCTTCACGCCCAGTTGGCCGAGAGTGTCGCGCAGTTGCGAGAGGGCCACGTTGGAGTCATCCACCAGCAGCACCTCGCGGCCACGGGCGCGCTCCAGTACCGGGTCGTCGAGTTTTTCACGGGAAACCTTGGCGTTGTACGGCACGATCTCGGCCAGGACTTTTTCCACGTCAATGATTTCCACCAGTTGGTCGTCGACCTTGCTGATGGCGGTGAGGTAGTGCTGGCGCCCGGCGCTGGCCGGCGGCGGCAGGATGGCTTCCCAATTCATGTTGACGATGCGGTCCACGCCGCCCACCAGGAACGCCTGCACGGAACGGTTGTATTCGGTGACGATAATGGTGCTGTTGGGCCCCGGCACCAGCGGGCGCATGCCGATGGCCTGGGACAGGTCGATCACCGGCAGGGTCTGGCCACGCAGGTTGACCACGCCGCACACGAAGGGGTGGCGCTGGGGCATCAAGGTCAGCTTGGGCAATTGCAGGACTTCCTGCACCTTGAACACGTTGATCGCGAACAACTGGCGCCCGGCCAGGCGAAACATGAGGATCTCCAGGCGATTCTCACCCACCAGTTGCGTGCGTTGATCTACCGTGTCGAGAATGCCGGCCATTGAAAGCTCCTGATGCGCTAAGGGGTTGTGCAGTTCACATAAGCTGGTTATCGGCGGCGAGCGCCAGACCTTGACCCTGAGTAAAATGCCACGTAAATACATTGATGTCACACTGACATCATGGTTTACTGCATTGCCTTCTGCACAGAGCGGTACAGCGTCGTTGCGCGACATTCGATTAGACGCTAAGTTCCGCCATGTAGGGGATTCCCCTATGCGCAATCAGGCCCAACCTGATATTCGCAGTATCTAATAGCCATTAATGTGACGCCATTCTCAATGCATGAATGGAGTCAGGCTTTTGTTTGCCATACCAAGCCCTCGACCCGCGGGTCTTCCAGACATCCGGACGTCAACAATCGAAGGTGCGCAATCGACCCCACTCATGAGGGTCGCGCGCAGCCGTCGCCTGCACTCTCATAAACGTCCTACTGAAAAGTCAGAAGCAACCTACAGATTCCAGTCTCATTTCAGCGCTAGTTTTAAGCCATTCACCCAACGCGGCATCTCATCACCCGACCTTATGTTGCGGAGACTTGCATGATGAACAGCGCAAATGAATGGCAGACCACGCTTCCCGAGTTCTTGCTGGAAGCGCAAGCGCTGCTGGCAAAGTCAGAAGAGTGCTTGAGCCACCTGCACCTGATTCGCGACGACAGCGATGCCATCGACTGCATGAAGTCCAGCCTCGCCAAACTGGCCGAGAAGGCCGACAACCTGGCCCTG
Source organism: Pseudomonas sp. SWRI18 (assembly GCF_014268345.1). Lineage (NCBI taxonomy): Bacteria > Pseudomonadati > Pseudomonadota > Gammaproteobacteria > Pseudomonadales > Pseudomonadaceae > Pseudomonas > Pseudomonas sp. SWRI18. The sequence goes on along the minus strand of NZ_JACCQQ010000030.1, from coordinate 17,630 downwards.
CAGGCGATCAGCGAGTTCTCCCGACATATTCAATACCTGATCGCCAACGCCGCCTGCCCCATGCAGTTGCATGACCAGGCGCTGGAGGCCTTGCACGCGTGCCTGACGTTGCTGGCGTGGCAATTGGAACTGATCGATACCCGCACGGGCGAACTGGGCATGGACGAGAGCGAGCAAGCGAAGTTGATTGCAACGGTCACGCTGCAAATTCCGCAGAAAGAATTCAGTTATAAACCTGAGCAACCTGTGCACCGCGTATCTTGAACGCTGCGGTCGGGTTTGACCCGGCATTATCTGGATAACGACAACGCCAACTCGTTTATTGGTGGGAATAGCCGCGGAAGATATCAATTAGCCACTAACCTGAATATATAACCCCCCACTCCAAGAACTCTGGGAATACCGCCCGGGGTATTTGCGTGGTTAATAACTCTGCAAGACACAGCATCAGGCGACCGACGGTAATAGTGGTGGTACTATGCTCGACTCGAAGTGACTCAACTTCATAGCCATGAAGACGATCCAACTACGTATTCCAAACAAAGCCCGGTCAACCGCCGTAACCGGTCTTCCCGCAGCGAACCCTCATTGGCTCCATCCGCTATGTATGCCAGCCTAAAGACCTTCATCGCCAGGTTCGCGTCCTGCAGCAACGCACGCTGCTGGATCATCGCCCTGTGCCTTGGCTCGCTGTTGCTGAGCCTGTGGGCCTATACCCGCTCCGCGCCGCTGCCATTACTGGTGATTGTGCTCAACCTCGCCACGCTGTCAGTGGTCGGCCTGCGGCAATGGCGTTCACGCACGTCCATCAAGTTCCAGCCCCAGGAGCTGGCCGACCGTTTACTGCAGGTGCAGGAAAACGAACGCCACCGCCTCAGCCGCGAACTGCATGACGATATCGGCCAACTGCTCACCGCCGCCAAGCTGCAAAGCGAATGGCTCAAGCGGCGCCTGCCCGAAGACCTGCAAAGCCAGTGCACGGTGCTATGCGACACCTTGAATGAAACCCTGGCCAAGGTGCGCGACGTCTCCGCCATCCTCAACCCACGCCAGCTGGCCAGCCTGGGCCTGGAAGCCAGCCTGCGTGCGCACCTGCTCAAGACCCTGGAACACACACCGGTGTGCTGGAGCCTGGAATGCCAGCAACGACTGACCGGCATCCCGGAAGAAATGGCCGTGGCGGCCTTTCGCATCACCCAGGAAGCGGTCACCAACATGCTGCGCCACGCCCAGGCGCGCAACCTGCTGGTACGCCTGCAACGCTTGCCCGAGGGCCTGTCGCTGAGTATCTGCGATGACGGCCAGGGCTTCTCGCCCGCCGTCAACCCGGGCCTGGAAGGCCAACGGGGCATGGCCGGCATGTCCGAGCGGGTTGATCAACTGGGCGGCACCTTGTCCGTCAGCAGCCAGCCAGGCCAAGGGACCCGGATCGACGCACTCTTCCCCTGGGCGCCCCGCGCCCTCGAACGGGCCAGTTCCCCTAAGGTTTTCGAGTGAGCTGCACATTACTTCTGGTGGATGACCATGCACTGATCCGGGCCGGCGTACGCGCACTGGTCCAGGACATTCCCGGCTACACGGTGGTCGGCGAAGCCAGCGATGGTGCGCAATTGCTGGAGCAGTTCAGCACATTGCTGCCGGATATCGTGCTGCTGGACCTGTCGATGAAGCACACTGGCGGCCTGGACGCCTTGCAGCAACTCAAGCGCGCCTACCCCAAGAGCCGCGTGCTGATCCTGTCGATGCACACCGAGCCGGAACTGATCATGTGCGCGCTGGAGTCCGGCGCCCATGGCTACCTGCTCAAGGACACCACCGCCAACGAGCTGGAACACGCGCTGCTCGCGTTGTGCAATAACGAACGCTACCTGAGCCCGGCGATCGCCCACACCGTGATAAGCCAGGCGCTGGTGCGCAGCCAGGGCCCGACCCTACCAAAGGCTCAAAGCCATAACCTCACGGCTCGGCAGTTGGAGATCCTGCGTCTGGTCGTGCGCGGCAAGTCCACGCGGGAAATCGCCCACGGCCTGGGCTTGAGCATCAAGACCGTGGAAGCCCATCGCTCGCAGATCATGAAACGCCTGCAGATCTTTGACGTGGCGGGCCTGGTGCTATTCGCGGTGCGCGAGCAGATCATCAGCCTGGACGACTAGCGGCGAACCGACTGGCAGGTGCACGCGCAAGGCCTTGGGCAACACTTCGAAGTGCAGGTCGTCACCTTCCAGCGGCTCACCATCGAGGTTGATGTACAGGCCCTGCGCAACCTTGATATTCACCCAGGGCAGCCGCGCGCGGACGAACATGGTGTCCAGGCCAAAGCCATTGTTCATCAATTCGCGAAGCGTACCGACCACTTCCTGGGGCGCCGGCAGGATGCTGACGTCCAGCAACCCGTCATCCGCCATGGCGCCAGGGCACAGCTCATGCCCGCCACCCGCCTGGCGACCATTGCCGATGCCCAGCGCGAGCAGCTCGCCCTTCCAGTGGAAATCCGGGCCCTCCAGCTCGCCATAGGCGGCTTTCAACTCGCTGAAGCGCGACAGGCCGGTGAACAGATACGCCGCGCCACCGAGGATTTTCTTCAGGTCTTCGGAGGTATTGGCGGTGACCTGGCTGCCAAAGCCGCCAGTGGCCATGTTGAGGAAGATCTGCCCGCCGACCCGGCCAAGGTCGATGGCCCGAGCCGGCACGTCCAGCAGCGCCAGCGCCGGACCGGGCTCCAGCGGTACCCCCGCGGCCTTGGCGAAATCGTTGGCGGTGCCCAACGGCATCAACACCAGGCTGGCGTCGGTCTTGGCCAGGGCCATGGCCTCGGCCACGTCGCGCAAGGTGCCGTCGCCGCCACCGGCAATGATGTGGGTGTAGCCGGCGGCCAACGCTTCGTTGACCAGCCGCTGGGCATCGCCGCCCTCCCATGTGACGCGCACCGCCAGTTCACCGCCTCGCTCGCGCCGGGCCTGCACGGCGGCACGCACGTCCTCGTTGAGAGCTTGCTTGCCGTGGAGGATCAACAGTGCCTTGGGGCTGGTCATGGACGAGGTACTCCTGGATTCAAAGGTGCTTGAAGGATGTGGACCTTTGGTGAGGAGAAAAAAGCCATTGAAGTTGGAAATTATTTGGACAGCCACCTGATGTACGCAATCCAAATGTGGGAGCGGGCTTGCTCGCGAATACGGTGGTTCAGTCGACAAATGTTTTGACTGACACTCCGTATTCGCGAGCAAGCCCGCTCCCACATTTTTGACCGGGTACGATCACAAAACCCCATCAGCCCTTGTGAAGCTTGCTCATCAACTGCGCTTCAGCCTGGGTCAGGCCACACGACTGGGTCAACTCATCCACCGTTGCGCCCATGCCCACCAGTTTCGCAGCCTGGGCGAACGACAAGCTCGACGGATCACGCTGCTCGATCTGCGCCAGCTTATCCGGCAACGGCGCAAGAATGGCGCGCAGTTCATGCACCTCGTCACCGACCTTCACCGCGCTCTGCTGGTAATGATCAACACGTTTGAGCAATTCGAGGATGCGCCGGTCTCGCACGGCGTCACGCTCGGCCTGCTGCAATAACAATTCGCGCTGCTGGCGCACATGGCGCAGCAGGAATGCCAAGGTCCCGGCCCACAACAGGGCCAGGACAATTACCACGGCCTCAAGGAACAATCAGATGCTCTCCAGTTCCGACCATTCTTCTTCGCTCATCATCTTGTCCAGCTCGACCAGAATCAGCAATTCGCCGTTCTTGTTGCATACGCCCTGGATGAACTTGGCGGATTCTTCGTTACCCACGTTCGGCGCGGTTTCCACTTCCGATTGGCGCAGGTAGACCACTTCCGCCACGCTGTCGACCATGATCCCGACCACTTGCTTGTCGGCTTCGATGATGACGATACGGGTGTTGTCGTTGACTTCGGTCGGGACCAGGCCGAAACGCTGGCGGGTGTCGATGACCGTCACCACGTTGCCGCGCAGGTTGATGATACCCAGCACATAGCTGGGCGCACCCGGTACCGGCGCGATCTCGGTGTAGCGCAGCACTTCCTGCACGCGCATCACGTTAATGCCATAGGACTCGTTGTCCAGTTTGAAGGTAACCCATTGCAGGATCGGATCATCCAAACCTTGTGCGGACGCTGACTTGTTCATTTCTCTGACCCCTTCAAATACCGTTCGACACGGCGTGTGTGCTTCTTTGACCGCACTCGCATGCGGCCCTTATTGTTCAATCAACTGCGTTTGGTCACCGGCATCGTCTTGACCGCACCGCTGGCGATCAACTCGGCCAGTTCGGCGACGTCGAGCAACGCGCACATGTGTTCGATCACGGTGCCCGCCAGCCATGGCCGTTGGCCCCGGTGGCTGCGCCATTTGATTTCGTTGGGGTCCAGGCGCAACGAGCGGCTGACTTGATGCACCGCCAGCCCCCACTCGTAGCCCTGCACCGAGATCACGTACTGCAAGCCCTGGCGAAAGTCGTCGCGGTAGCGGTCGGGCATCACCCAGCGCGCGGTATCGAGGACCTTCAGGTTGCCGGCCTGGCTGGGCAGGATGCCGAGGAACCATTCCGGTTGCCCGAACAGCGGTGTCAGTTCCTGGCCTTCCAGGGAATAGATCGAGCCCAGGCACACCAGCGGCACCGCCAGGGTCAACCCGGCCACGTCGAACAGCAGGCATTCGAACGGCTCGGCCGCCCAGCTCGGGCGACCGTCGCCCGTCACCGGCGGCGGCGGCGTGATGCTCGGCGGCAGGTGCACTTGCACCACCGGCTCGACCATCACGGGAGCAATCACGGCAGGCGCGAGCATAACCGGTGTGATCGGCACCACCACCTGCGCATCACGCGCCTGTTCTTCGAGCACCGCCAGCTGGAATTCATCCAGCGTGCTTGCGGGCTCGACGGCAGGCTCCAACACCAGAATCGGTTCCGGCAGTTCTTCCGCGGTCGCTTCCTGCAACAAGGCATCCAGGTAGGATTCCAGTGCCAGTTGCGGCCGGGTCTTGAGTTCAGTAGGCCGGTTCATCACGCCACCTGCGCCACAAGCTGCTGCGACAGCAGGTGCTTGAGCAACACGCGGTAAGCCTGCACGCCACGGCTCTTGCCGTCGAACTGCGACGGCGTAAGCCCCGCCCGGCTGGCGTCGCGCAGGCGCGTGTCCACCGGGATATAGCCATTCCAGATGCTCTCCGGGTAAGCGTCGCGCAGTACCCGCAACGTTCCGAGGGAGGCCTGGGTGCGGCGGTCGAACAAGGTTGGCACGATGCTGTAGGGCAATGGCTGTTTGCGTGAACGGTTGATCATCGCCAAGGTGCTGACCATGCGCTCCAGGCCTTTGACCGCCAAATGCTCGGTCTGCACCGGAATCACCAGCTGTTGGCTCGCCGCCAAGGCGTTGACCATCAACACGCCAAGCAATGGCGGGCTGTCGATGATCGCGTAATCGAAGTCCTGCCACAGCTGCGCCAGGGTCTTGGCGATCACCAGGCCCAGGCCACTCTGCCCCGGCGACTGGCGCTCGAGAGTAGCCAGGGCGGTGCTGGACGGCAGCAGGAAAATGCGTTCGTGGCTGGTGGGCAACAGCAGTTGCCCAGGCAAATCGGCCGGGACGCTGCCTTTGTGCAGGAACAGGTCGAAGTTGCTGTGTTCCAGCGCGTCCGGGTCGTAGCCGAAATAGCTGGTCATGGAACCGTGAGGATCCAGGTCCACCACGACCACACGCTTGCCCGCCTCGGCCAGCAAACCGGCTAAGGCGATGGAGGTGGTGGTCTTGCCGACTCCACCTTTTTGATTGGCAACTGCCCAGACTCTCATTCGGTTGGTTCCTCCCGGCAGGCACACGCGCGACCGAGACATTGCATAAGTTATTGAGCCGGCGACGGAGAATTGACGGCACTCTGACGAACCGGCGGCTTTACAAGGGCCGGTGCAGTTTGTGTGCCAGCCCGCTTCAGGGCCGCATCCGGTGTTGCGTTGGCGGTGCCGGTGCCCGTCAGGCTGCGGCGCACTTCCAGGTTGCGCGACACCACCAGCACGACCCGGCGGTTGCGTGAACGCCCTTCCACCGTGGCGTTATTGGCCACTGGTTGGAACTCGCCATACCCCACCGACGCCAGGCGACCCGGGTTGATACCCTGCATCGCCAACATACGCACGATGCTCGCGGCGCGCGCCGACGACAGTTCCCAGTTGGTCGGGTACTGCGCGGTACTGATGGGGACGTTGTCGGTAAAACCTTCAACGTGGATCGGGTTCTCGAATGGCCGCAGGATCGCCGCGACCTTGTCGATGATGCTGAACGCCTGGTCACTGGGCATCGCATCGGCGCTGGCGAACAGCAGGCTGGAATTGAGCTCGATCTCCACCCACAACTCGTTGCCGCGCACGGTCATCTGGTTGGAGCTGATCAAATCGCCAAACGCAGCGCTGATGTCGTCGGCGATGCTTTTGAGCGGATCGCTGGTGCCCCCGACGCCAGCGGCGGTTTCGTCGCTGTCGTTGACCAGCGGCTTGGCCGGGGTCACGGTCTTGGGTCGCTCGTCGCCAATCGGGATCGGCTTGAGCGCGCGGTCAGAATCGGAAAACACTCCGATCAGCGCCTCGGAAATGACTTTGTACTTGCCTTCGTTCACCGATGAGATGGAGTACATCACCACGAAAAACGCAAACAGCAAGGTGATGAAGTCCGCATAGGACACCAGCCAGCGTTCATGGTTGACGTGTTCTTCAGGTTCGCGACGGCGACGGCTCACAGGTCATACCTCCCATCAATCCATGAAGCCCTGGAGCTTCAATTCGATGGAACGCGGGTTCTCGCCTTCGGCAATCGACAGGATGCCTTCGAGCAACATTTCGCGATAACGGGACTGGCGCATGGCAATCGACTTGAGCTTGCTGGCCACCGGCAACAACACCAGGTTGGCACTGGCCACGCCGTAGATGGTGGCGACGAACGCCACGGCGATCCCGCTGCCCAATTGCGAAGGGTCGGCCAGGTTGCCCATCACGTGGATCAGGCCCATGACCGCACCAATGATGCCGATGGTCGGCGCGTAGCCGCCCATGCTTTCATAGACTTTGGCGGCGTTGATGTCGCGGCTTTCCTGGGTGTAGAAGTCCACCTCCAGGATGCTGCGGATCGCTTCCGGCTCGGCGCCATCCACCAATAATTGCAGGCCTTTGCGCGCATAGCTGTCCGGCTCGGCATCGGCCACGCCTTCCAGGCCCAACAGGCCTTCCTTGCGGGCGGTGAGGCTCCAGTTGACCACGCGGTCGATGCCGCCGGCCAAATCGACACGCGGCGGAAAGATGATCCAGATAAGGATCTGCATCGCCCGCTTGAACGAGCTCATAGGCGACTGCAGCAACGCCGCGCCCACGGTGCCGCCGATCACGATCAGCGCCGCCGGGCCGTTGGCCAGGGCACCGAGGTGGCCGCCTTCGAGGTAGTTGCCGCCGATGATCGCGACAAACGCCATGATGATGCCGATCAGGCTCAATACATCCATCAGAGGCAGGCCTCCACCAGATGCTTGCCGATGTCGTCCAAGCTGTAGACGGCGTCGGCCAAGTCAGCCTTGACGATGGCCATGGGCATGCCATAGATCACGCAGCTGGCTTCGTCCTGGGCCCAGATGGCGCTGCCGCCCTGCTTGAGCAGGCGCGCGCCTTCACGGCCGTCGGCGCCCATGCCGGTGAGCACCACCGCCAGAACTTTGTCGCCGTAGGACTTGGCCGCCGAACCGAAGGTGATGTCCACGCACGGCTTGTAATTCAAGCGTTCATCGCCCGGCAGGATTTTGATCGCGCCGCGACCATCCACCATCATCTGCTTGCCGCCTGGCGCCAGCAGCGCCAAGCCTGGACGCAGGATGTCGCCATCCTCGGCTTCCTTGACGCTGATGCGGCACAGCTTGTCCAGGCGCTCGGCGAAGGCCTTGGTGAACGCGGCGGGCATATGCTGGATCAACACGATCGGCGCCGGGAAGTTGGCCGGCAGCTGGGTCAAGACGCGCTGCAGGGCCACCGGGCCGCCGGTGGATGTGCCGATGGCGACCAGCTTGTAGGCTTTGCGCTTGGGCGCGGGCGAATGCGCCGCAGCGGGCGCCGACGTGCGCACCGGCGGCGGGGCTGGGCGTGCGACTGGAGCAGGGCGACCGAACGTAGAGCCGGTGGACGCAGCAGGTGCGGCAACCGGCGCAGGTGCGGGCGCCGGCGCGCTGAACAGACTGCGACGGTTACTGCGCGAAATGCTGTGCACTTTCTCGCACAGCATCTGCTTGACCTTGTCGGGGTTGCGCGAGATGTCTTCGAAATTCTTCGGCAGGAAGTCCACCGCGCCGGCGTCCAGCGCATCCAGGGTCACCCGGGCGCCTTCGTGGGTCAGCGAGGAGAACATCAACACCGGGGTCGGGCAGCGTTGCATGATATGCCGAACTGCCGTGATGCCATCCATCATCGGCATCTCGTAGTCCATGGTGATCACGTCGGGCTTCAATGCAATGGCTTGATCAATCGCCTCTTTGCCATTGGTGGCCGTACCGACCACCTGGATCGTTGGATCGGCGGAAAGAATTTCCGAGACGCGGCGGCGGAAGAAACCCGAATCGTCCACCACCAGGACCTTGACTACCATAAGCACTCCGTTAGGCGGGACGGGCAATACCGCCCTGACCCACCAGAATCAAATACGCCGAGCGGCGTAACGCTTGAGCATGCTCGGAACATCGAGAATCAGCGCGATCCGACCGTCACCGGTGATGGTCGCACCCGACATGCCCGGGGTTCCCTGCAGCATTTTGCCCAAAGGCTTGATGACCACTTCTTCCTGCCCCACCAGTTGATCGACGACAAAGCCGATACGCTGGGTGCCCACGGAGAGAATCACCACATGGCCTTCGCGCTGCTCTTCATGGGCAGCCGAGGCGACCAGCCAGCGCTTGAGGTAGAACAGCGGCAATGCCTTGTCGCGTACGATCACCACTTCCTGGCCGTCCACCACGTTGGTGCGCGACAGGTCGAGGTGGAAGATCTCGTTGACGTTGACCAGCGGGAAAGCGAAGGCCTGGTTGCCCAGCATCACCATCAGGGTCGGCATGATCGCCAGGGTCAACGGCACCTTGATGACGATCTTCGAGCCCTGGCCCTTGGTCGAGTAGATATTGATCGAGCCGTTGAGCTGGCTGATCTTGGTCTTCACCACGTCCATGCCCACGCCACGGCCCGACACGTCGGAAATCTCGGTCTTGGTCGAGAAGCCCGGGGCGAAGATCAGGTTGTAGCACTCGGTGTCGGTCAGGCGGTCGGCGGCATCCTTGTCCATCACGCCACGCTTGACCGCGATATTGCGCAGAATGGCCGGGTCCATGCCTTTGCCGTCATCGGTGATCGACAGCAGGATATGATCGCCTTCCTGTTCCGCCGCCAGGATCACCTTGCCGCCCCGGGACTTGCCCGAGGCTTCACGTTCTTCCGGGGTTTCCACGCCGTGGTCGACGGCGTTGCGCACCAAGTGGACCAGCGGGTCGGCCAGGGCCTCGACCAGGTTTTTGTCGAGGTCGGTTTCTTCACCCACCAGTTCCAGGTTGATCTCTTTCTTGAGCTGGCGCGCCAGGTCGCGAACCAGACGCGGGAAGCGGCCGAAGACTTTCTTGATCGGCTGCATCCGCGTCTTCATCACGGCGGTCTGCAGGTCGGCGGTGACCACGTCGAGGTTCGACACGGCCTTTTGCATGGCTTCATCGCCGCTGCTCAGGCCCAGTCGCACCAGGCGGTTACGCACCAGTACCAGCTCGCCGACCATGTTCATGATGTCGTCCAGGCGCGCGGTATCAACGCGCACGGTGGTTTCGGCTTCAGTGGCGGGCTTGTCGGCCACCGGCGCCGCGGCGGCACGCGCCGGAGCAGGTGCAACGGCGGGGGTTGGCGCTGGCGCTGGCTTGGCCACCGGTGCCGGGGCGGCCGCTTTGGCAGCAACCGGTGCAGCCGTGGCGGCCGGGGCCACTTCGCTGAACTTGCCCTTGCCGTGCAATTCGTCCAGCAGCGACTCGAACTCGTGGTCCGAGATCAGGCCATCGCCGGCGGGCGCGGCACTGACGGCGGCAGGCGCTGCGGCAGTAGCAGCCGTGGCGGCGACATTCGGCAAGGCGTCGGCCGCGAACGTGCCCTTGCCATGCAGTTGGTCGAGCAAGGCTTCGAATTCGTCATCGGTGATGTCGGTGCTGGCTTTGGCGGCCGGCGCATCCACAGCGGTGCTTGCGGCAGCCGCAGGCGCCACGGCGTCGGCCGCGAACTGGCCTTTGCCATGCAACTGGTCGAGCAGGGATTCGAACTCTGCATCGGAGATGTCTTCGCTGGTCGGTGCCGCCGGCGGCGCAACGGCGGCCGGTGCTTCGGCCTCGGCCTTCACCGCGCTGAGGGAGTTGAGCAGTTGCTCAAACTCGCTGTCGGTCACATCCGGCTCGGCTTGCGCCACAGGCTCCGGTGCAGCCTCAGCCACCGGGGCGGCGGACAGGTCGGCAGGCTCTGCATAGCGCGCCAGGGCGGCCAGCAGTTCCGGGGTGGCGGCGGTAACCGGTGCACGTTCACGCACTTGGCTGAACATGCCATTGACCGCGTCCAGTGCTTCGAGAATCACGTCCATCAATTCCGAGTCAACCTGACGCTCACCCTTGCGCAGGATGTCGAACACGTTCTCGGCGATGTGGCAGCACTCCACCAGCTCATGGAGCTGGAGGAAGCCGGCGCCCCCTTTTACAGTGTGAAAACCGCGAAAAATTGCATTGAGCAGGTTCGCATCATCCGGTCGGCTTTCCAGCTCGACCAGTTGCTCGGACAGTTGCTCTAAAATTTCGCCGGCCTCTACAAGGAAATCCTGAAGGATTTCTTCATCGGCGCCGAAGCTCATGGGTGTGCTCCTTAGAAGCCTAAACTGGATAACAGGTCATCGACATCATCTTGACCCGATACAACGTCTTCACGTTTATCGGCATGAATCTGCGGACCTTCACCCTTGGCGAGATGTTTTTGTGGATCTTTTTCCGAGAGGATCGCTTCGCGGTCATGTTCGATGCCTGCAAAGCGGTCTACCTGGCCTGCCATCAGCACTAATTTGAGCAAGTTGCTTTCCACTTCGGTGACCAATTGGGTCACACGCTTGATCACCTGGCCGGTAAGGTCCTGGTAATCCTGGGCGAGCAGAATGTCGTTGAGGTTGCTGGAAACCGTGCGGTTTTCCTGCTCGCTGCGTGACAAGAACCCTTCGACCCGACGCGCCAATTCACGGAACTCTTCAGCCCCGACTTCACGGCGCATGAAACGGCCCCAGTCAACGCTGAGCGCCTGGGCTTCGGTGGCCATGCCATTGACCAAAGGCGTGGCGTTTTCCACCAGGTCCATGGTGCGGTTGGCCGCCGCCTCGGTCAGCCTGACCACATAGGACAGGCGTTCGGTGGCATCGGTGATCTGCGAGATTTCTTCGGCCTGGGGCATGTGCGGGTCAATCTGGAAATTGACGATCGCACTGTGCAGCTCGCGCGTGAGCTTGCCCACTTCCTGGTACAGGCCGCGGTCACGGGTCTGGTTGAGCTCATGGATTAACTGCACCGCGTCGCCGAACTGGCCTTTTTCAAGGCTTTCGACCAACTGGTGAGCATGCTTTTTCAGGGTCGACTCAAAGTCGCCCTGTGACGTTTCTTTATGCTCCATAGCTCCCCCGCGATGGCATTAGCCGTGGATGCGTTCGAAGATTTTTTCGATCTTCTCTTTCAAGGCCAATGCAGTGAATGGCTTGACCACGTAACCGTTTACCCCGGCTTGGGCGGCTTCGATGATCTGCTCACGCTTGGCTTCGGCGGTCACCATCAACACGGGAAGGCTGCGCAGTTTTTCGTCGGCACGCACGTGGCGCAGCAAGTCGATACCGGTCATGCCAGGCATGTTCCAGTCCGTTACCAGAAAGTCGATGCTCCCGCTGTTGAGGATCGGAATCGCGGTAATGCCGTCGTCCGCCTCGACCGTGTTAGTGAACCCAAGGTCACGCAACAGGTTTTTTATGATCCGCCGCATCGTTGAGAAGTCATCAACGATGAGGATTTTCATGTTCTTGTCCAATTCGACCTCCAAGCAGTCTTAAACGCGCCCAGCACCTGGACGCGCCATTTCAATCAACAGGCATTACACAAAAAGGACTGCCGGGGGCACCACGGGCCGAACCCGCAAAGGCTTGGCGCCCTCGCGGTATCGTCTGCAGTGCCCCCCACACTGCCTGTCAGCGCGCTCGCCACTCTCCCAAACGCCCCCGCAAGCGGGCTGCGCACTGGCTATGCAACTGGCTGACCCGCGATTCGCTGACCCCCAGGACCTCACCGATTTCCTTGAGGTTCAGCTCTTCGTCGTAGTACAGCGCCAACACCAGCCGCTCACGCTCCGGCAAATTGGCAATCGCGTCCGCCAACGCCCCCTGGAAGCGTTCATCCTCCAGGTCGCGCGATGGCTCCATATGAGCGCTCGCGCCGTCCTCATGCAGCCCTTCGTGTTCGCCGTCCTGCAACAGGTCGTCGAAACTGAACAGGCGGCTGCCCAAGGTATCGTTCAAAATCCCGTAATAATCGTCGAGACTCAATTGGAGTTCGGCCGCAACTTCGTGATCTTTAGCGTCGCGACCGGTTTTTGCTTCAATTGCGCGAATTGCGTCACTGACCATGCGCGTATTGCGGTGCACCGAACGCGGCGCCCAATCACCCTTGCGCACCTCGTCGAGCATCGCGCCACGGATACGGATCCCCGCATACGTCTCGAAACTGGCACCCTTGCTCGCGTCATATTTGGTCGACACTTCGAGCAGGCCGATCATGCCGGCCTGGATCAAGTCTTCGACCTGGACGCTCGCGGGCAGGCGTGCCAACAGGTGGTAGGCAATGCGCTTGACCAACGGCGCGTAGCGCTCGATCAACTCGCCCTGGCTGTCACGGGCGGATTTCTTATAGGCGTTGTAGCCGTTCGCTGTCATAGCACCGGTCCTGCGCTCGTCTGATGCACCAATCGCTCGACGAAAAACTCCAGATGCCCCCGCGGATTGGCGGGCAACGGCCAGGTATCGACCTTCTGGGCAATAGCCTTGAACGCCAATGCGCATTTGGAACGAGGGAACGCTTCGTAGACCGCACGCTGCTTTTGCACAGCCTTGCGCACACACTCGTCGTAGGGAACTGCGCCAACGTATTGTAAGGCGACATCGAGAAAGCGATCCGTGACCTTGGTCAACTTGGCGAACAGGTTGCGCCCTTCCTGCGGGCTCTGGGCCATGTTGGCCAGGACGCGGAAGCGGTTCATGCCGTAGTCGCGATTAAGCAGTTTGATCAGGGCGTAGGCGTCGGTGATCGAGGTGGGTTCATCGCAGACCACCAGCAGCACTTCCTGCGCGGCGCGCACAAAGCTGACCACGGACTCGCCGATCCCGGCGGCGGTGTCGATCACCAGCACGTCGAGGTTGTCGCCTATGTCGCTGAAGGCCTGGATCAGGCCGGCATGCTGCGCCGGGCTCAGGTGCACCATGCTCTGGGTACCGGAGGCGGCCGGCACGATGCGGATGCCACCGGGGCCCTGCAACAGCACATCGCGCAGCTCGCAGCGGCCCTCGATCACATCGGCGAGGGTGTGCTTGGGCGTCAGCCCCAGCAGAACGTCGACGTTCGCCAGCCCCAGGTCAGCATCCAGCAGCATGACGCGGCGGCCAAGCTCTGCCAGGGCCAGGGACAAATTCACTGACACGTTAGTTTTCCCGACGCCACCTTTGCCGCCGGTCACCGCGATCACCTGTACGGGATGCATGCTGCCCATTTTATTTCTTTACCTTGTCTTGCTTAGACGCAGGCTACATGGCTTGGCCGCGTGAATCGCTTGCAGACCATCGATGTAGATACATTTCATGGTGTTCATCCTGACCTATCCCACCCGTTTTGCCGGGTTGTGGTAAAGGTCGGCGAACATATCGGCCATCGCTTCCTCGCTAGGCTCTTCTTGCATTTGCACGCTGACTGCACGGCTGACCAATTGATGACGGCGCGGCAGATGCAGATCATCCGGGATCCGCGGGCCGTCGGTCAGGTAGGCGACCGGCAATTCATGACTGATGGCCAGGCTCAGCACCTCGCCCAGGCTCGCGGTTTCATCGAGCTTGGTGAGGATACAACCGGCCAGGCCGCAGCGCTTGTAGCTATGGTACGCAGCGGTAAGAACCTGTTTCTGGCTGGTGGTTGCAAGCACCAGGTAATTTTTCGACTTGATGCCACGCCCGGCCAGGCTTTCCAGCTGCATGCGCAATGCCGGGTCGCTGGCTTGCAGGCCGGCGGTATCGATCAGCACCACACGCTTGCGCAGCAGCGGGTCGAGGGCGTTGGCCAGGGACTGGCCCGGGTCGACGTGGGTCACCGACACATTGAGGATGCGGCCCAGGGTCTTGAGCTGTTCCTGGGCACCGATGCGGTAGCTGTCCATGCTCACCAGGGCGATATTCTGCGCGCCGTACTTGAGTACGTAACGGGCGGCCAGCTTGGCCAGGGTGGTGGTCTTGCCCATGCCGGCGGGACCGACCATGGCAATCACCCCGCCCTCTTCCAGCGGTTCGATTTCCGGCGTGGCGATCATGCGCGCCAAGTGAGCCAGCAGCATGCGCCAAGCCTGGCGGGGCTCTTGGATCTCGGTGGTCAAGGCCAGCAGGTCGCGGGACAACGGGCCGGACAGGCCGATGCGTTGCAGGCGGCGCCACAGGTTGGCCTGTTGCGGCTTGCTGCCTTGCAGTTGGGTCCAGGCCAGCGAGCCAAGCTGCACTTCGAGCAGCTCACGCAGGCCGTTGAGTTCAAAGCGCATCGAGTCGAATGCGCGCGGGTCGACAGCAGCGGCCGGGGCAGGCGCTGCCGGACGCGGCGGCTCTTTGAACGTCGGTTCGACCAAGGGCTCGGCCGCGGTCAGCGGCAGGCCGGCGAACAACTGGCGGTTGGTGGTGGCATCGCTGTCACCGCGCATGCTCAGTTCGGCCTGGGCCGAGACAATGCGCGAGGCCGTCTTGCGCAGCTCGTCTTCGAGCTCCATGTTCGGCACGCGCGGCGCCAGGGCCTGGGGGGTGTAATCCAGGGCAGCCGTCAGCTCGACACCGCCGGCAATACGACGGTTACCGATAATCGCGGCGTCGGCGCCCAGCTCATCACGAACCAGTTTCATGGCCTGACGCATATCGGCGGCGAAAAAACGCTTCACTTGCATAACCCACTACCCTCAGCCGTTGGGCCCTACTGTCGCGACGATAGTCACTTGCTTGTTGTCAGGAATTTCCTGATAAGCCAAAACGTGCAAATTCGGTACTGCCAGGCGTCCAAACCGCGACAACATCGCGCGGACCGGGCCGGCCACCAGCAAGATCACCGGCTGGCCCTGCATTTCCTGGCGCTGTGCGGCGTCGATCAACGAACGCTGCAGCTTCTCAGCCATGCTTGGCTCCAGCAGGACGCCTTCTTCCTGGCCTTGACCTGCCTTCTGAATACTATTGAGCAATATTTGTTCCAACCTGGGTTCCAAGGTGATCACAGGCAGCTCGGAGTCAAGCCCTACAATGCTTTGCACGATTGCGCGCGACAATCCGACGCGCACCGCGGCCACCAGCGCGGCAGTATCTTGACTCTTGGCGGCATTGTTCGCGATGGCCTCGGCAATGCTGCGAATGTCGCGCACCGGCACCTGTTCGGCCAGCAGCGCCTGCAACACCTTGAGCAATTGCGACAGCGACAGCACGCCCGGCACCAGCTCTTCGGCGAGTTTTGGCGAGGCTTTGCCGAGCAAACCCATCAATTGCTGGACTTCCTCGTGGCCAATCAGCTCATGGGAATGCTTGTACAGAATTTGGTTGAGGTGCGTGGCAACCACGGTACTGGCGTCCACCACGGTGTACCCCAGGGACTGCGCCTGGCTGCGCTGGCTGATTTCGATCCACACCGCTTCCAGGCCAAAAGCCGGATCTTTGGCGGTGATGCCGTTGAGGCTGCCGAACACCTGGCCTGGGTTGATCGCCAGCTCGCGGTCCGGGTAAATCTCGGCCTCGGCCAGGATCACGCCCATCAGGGTCAAGCGGTAGGCGCTGGGGGCCAGGTCGAGGTTGTCGCGGATATGCACGGTGGGCATCAAAAAGCCCAGGTCCTGGGACAGCTTCTTGCGCACGCCCTTGATCCGCGCGAGCAATTGGCCGCCCTGATTGCGGTCCACCAGCGGGATCAGGCGGTAGCCGACTTCCAGGCCGATCATGTCGATCGGGGTCACGTCATCCCAGCCCAGCTCCTTGGTTTCCTGGGCGCGGGCCGGGGAAGGCAGCAGCTCCTGCTGGCGCGCGACTTCTTGCAGCGCCTGGACCTTGACCGCGTTCTGCTTCTTCCAGAACAGGTAGGCGCCGCCACCGGCCAGGGCCGCCATGCTCAGGAACGACACGTGCGGCATGCCCGGCACGATACCCATGATGGCCATGATGCCCGCCGCCACGGCCAACGCCTTGGGCGATGCGAACATCTGGCGGCTGATCTGTTTGCCCATGTCTTCGGAGCCCGAAGCACGGGTCACCATGATGGCCGCCGCTGTGGATAACAACAGTGATGGCAATTGCGCCACTAAACCGTCACCGATGGTCAGCAAGGCGTACACCTTGCCCGCATCGCCGAAGGTCATGCCGTGCTGGAAGATACCGACCGCGATGCCGCCGATGAGGTTGATGAACAGAATCAGCAGGCCGGCGATGGCGTCACCGCGCACGAACTTGCTGGCACCGTCCATGGAGCCGTAGAACTCGGCTTCCTGGGCCACCTCCAGGCGGCGTGACTTGGCCTGGTTCTGGTCGATCAGGCCGGCGTTAAGGTCGGCGTCGATGGCCATTTGTTTGCCGGGCATGGCGTCGAGGGTGAAGCGCGCGCTCACCTCGGAAATCCGCCCGGCGCCTTTGGTCACCACCACGAAGTTGATGATCATCAGGATCGCGAACACCACGATACCGACCACGTAGTTACCGCCGATCACCA
This sequence comes from Pseudomonas sp. SWRI18, assembly GCF_014268345.1. Lineage (NCBI taxonomy): Bacteria > Pseudomonadati > Pseudomonadota > Gammaproteobacteria > Pseudomonadales > Pseudomonadaceae > Pseudomonas > Pseudomonas sp. SWRI18. The sequence continues at coordinate 584 of NZ_JACCQQ010000030.1, read as the reverse complement.
CCTCACCGAAGGCCTGGATCACCTTACCGGCGGCGGCGTGACCGTCCTGACCGTGGAGCATCACCACGCGGGTGGACGCTACGTTCAGCGCCAGGCGCAACAGGGTCGCCACCAGCAGAATCGTCGGGAACACCGCGAAATCCAGCGGCCGCAAGGCGTAGACGCACACCAGCAGCACCACGACGGACAGGGCGATGTTGAAGGTGAAGAACACGTCCAAAAGGAACGGCGGCATCGGCAACATCATCATTGCCAGCATCACCAGCAACAACAACGGCACACCCAGATTGCCTCGGGAGAGGTCAGTCAGGGTGGTACGGGCCGTGCCGAACATTTGAGAGCGATCCACCACCGGTATTCCTCGTTTCCTTGAAGCAAAGTTTTGACGCCGCGGGGCGTCCTGGAGGCGGTATTGCAAGAAGCCTTCCAACTTTGGTCCGGGCGTGGATATCCTCACAAGCAACCGAGCTCACAGGGTGTAAACCGATTCCAATGTGGGAGCTGGCTTGCCTGCGATAGCCATAGGTATCTACACATCTTTATTGAGAGCATGCGAGCATCTGTAGTAAGCGGGCTTGTCCCGC